>NZ_JBFUIQ010000079.1:0-19177 GCF_056401795.1 Peribacillus sp. P4_D6 | reverse complement strand
GCAGTAATGAGATGATTTACTTGTGTTTTTGAATAAAGAATGAAGATGGTCATCTAATTCTTTCATCACCGTTTTCACTTCCGAACCTTTTAAAATTAACCTTTCAAATATGGAATGTAGTGACATGGTTATTAGGGCAGAAGAAAGCCCGTGCCCCATCACATCAAGTAGGATAAGGCCATACCGCCGGGCGTCAATTTGGTAAAAACCATATATATCACCCGATAATTGATTGGAGCCTTTATAATACGCTTGAATTTCAAGATGTTCATTAATAATAGGAACTGGCAATAGTGTCTCTTGTATCTTTTTTGCAAGACCCAGTTCTCTTTCTGTATCTACTTTGAATTTTTCATTTTTTTCGTTCAATTCAATCAGCTTATTCTTTTGCATTTTCATCGTTTCATGAGCAATCTCTAAATCAGCATAAGCCTTATTCCTAGCATTTAGTGCGGTCTCTGCCTCTTTTTTCGCTATAAGAAGCTCATTTTCTAATTCGTTTCTTTTTCGCATTGGAATCACCACACACTCAATAATGGTTCTTCCATCTCGCTCTCTTTGAACAGCGTTGAGTAACACAGGTATTTCTTCATCATCTACACACTTTAAGGATATATATATTTCCTCAATCTGATTTTCTAACTTAATCAGAGGAACCAGATAAAGCTGATGAAAGAGTATAGCTGAAGCCGAAAGGATATAATTAATAGGCTGCCCTTGCAATTGATCGAGATTATACCCCAATAATTTAAGTAAGGTTTGATTAACGGATAAAATATCATCTTCTTCTGATAAAGTTAAATATCCGCAGGGTGCCTCATTTAGTTGTTCATTCACAAAAATTCACACCCATCTCTATCTATAAATCGTTTGTCGGAAATTCATCCAAAAACTGTCGAATTAAGAATATCGTCTCTTCAGGATGACTCATATGTGGACAGTGTCCTGTTGCTTTCATCACTTTCAATGTACTATCAGGAAGATGCTTATGAATATATTCACCTACTGCTGACGGAGCAATAACATCTTTGGAACATTGCAAAATGAGTGATGGTACTTTTACTTTTGCTAAATCTTTACGGTTGTCTGCAAAAAAGGTAACCTCCGCAAATTGTCGTGCGATAATGGGATCAGTAGAACAAAAACGATTCTCTAAATCCCGTTTAAGCTCTGGGCGATCTGGATTACTCATGACCGTTCCCGCAAAAGCGGTTGCCCAGCCTATGTAATTTTTGTCCATCATATCAATCAATCCTAAAAGTTGTTCTTTCTCGAATCCCCCGTAATAATCATTAGGGAGATTAAGGTAGCAAGGGGAAGGACCAACCAGGACAAGTTTAGAAAAATATTCAGGATGTTTAATGGATGCCAGCATCCCAATCACACATCCAACAGAGTGTCCAACAAATATAGCATCTTTTAGGTCTAATGCCGAACAAACATCAAGTACGTCTTGTGCATACCCATCAAGAGTACTGTATCTTTCCACATTATATGCCTGTATATCTGAATTACCTGACCCAACATAGTCAAATAGAATAATATGGTATTCATCTTCGAAATCTTTTGCAACTGATTGCCAGACATTTTGATCACAACCAAAACCTGGTGCAAATATCATTGGTCGTGTACCTCTTCCTCTAATCTTTACATTATTACGCAATAAAATATTGGGATTCATGATTGGCTCCTTCATTTAGAAGATATACTCACTATATGTTAACACTAACCTTATTCGAATTAAAGAATTACACTTTAGCTGAAAATTGTCTGAGCTTGAACAGGAATGAGGAGAGTGGTATACACTTGGCGGAGTTTCAAGACTTTTGGAAACTCTCGGTCTTTCGTATACAGGAACCTCTTCTACCTGGAAAAGGCCGACAACGTTCCTTGATAATATGGAAAGCCTTATTATAAAAAGGGATCATGTATTGAATAACTACGATGGATTTTTTGATTAGATCGCCAAGAAATATATGGTTATATTTTAATAGAAAAAATAGGGGTTTTTATTATGGGTAACTTAAATTTCCCCCTTTTTCTGACCCAAATCCTTGAATTTTGTTTGACCAAATCTGATGACTAATTGGAACAATTAAAAGATGGCTTCAGTTTTTTTCGCAAAATAATTATTGAAATAATAAATCGTTATCGGACGCCTTCTTTGTTTTTCCTGTATAATAATACTATATTTTACATTTGGGAGGAATTATTCATGGACGAAGCCAGCAGTTTAATAGGGCTTTTTGCAATCATACCGATTTTGTTTTATTTGGGACTTATTGTTTTAAGTGTTTATTTCATTATTAAGATCATAAAATTCATCAATGCAAAGACAAGATTAGATCAAGAAAGAAATGAAAAGCTGGATGAATTGATAAAAGTCATTGGAAAAGATAAAGAAGATCAAAATAAGCCACTTTAATATAAATGCTCTTTTCGTAAAGATTGTTGTTTTTAAAACGAAACTATTTTAGGTTGATTGGAGCGGAAGTGCGAGACTCCTGCGGGAGCAGCGGGACAGGTGAGACCCCACAGGCGTTTACGCCGAGGAGGCTCACCGCCCGCCCCGCGGAAAGCGAGCACCTGGAGGGGAAATCAACAACACTGCACTACTTCGAAAATAGCAACAAAGTATGCGAAAACAGCCAATATAAAAAAGCACAATTCCATTAGGGGTTGTGCTTTTTTATTTAAGAAGATGAAAGCTTACTAGATCCACATAAAAAGGGCGATTTTTTTGTAACGTCAAGGTAGGGGTACAAGCATTTCCTAATTAGGACCATAACATATTAGGAGGTGATTGAATTGACAGTTAAATTAGAAACTTTATTGGATCGTTCAGAAAAGAATATGGGCAGCGGAATTCATCCAGTCGTAAAAGAATCAGCTTTGGAAATGGTTAAACGGGCATACCAAGAAGGCATTTTCGTGCAAATCAGCGCAGGTTATCGGTCTATGGAAGAGCAAGCAAAGCTATATGGTCAAGGTCGCCTAGGTTATATATACAATGGTAAAAACTATAGTGATTTATCGAAGCCGAGAGTGACCAAGGCGATGCCAGGTCAATCTTACCATAACTATGGACTAGCGATTGATTATTTCATAGTCGGCGATGATGGAAAGAATGGCATATGGACAGTTGATGCAAAATGGAGACGTGTAGCGGCTATTGGTAAATCCTTGGGCTTTGCATGGGGCGGGGATTGGACAAGCTTTAAAGATTATCCGCACTTGGATATGACGGGCGGACTGACTTATTCTCAGTTAAATGCGGGAACAAGGCCTAGATTGATATCAAAAGTGAATGGAACCACTCCACCACCTACACAAGTCGAATCCGAAGTCATTGTAAAAGATACACCAGCAAAGGACAGCGGCAACCAAACTATCAAGTCCATTCAGAGGACATTAAATAGCAGATATAGAACAAAAATAGATGTTGATGGATATTATGGTCCCAATACTAAAAAAAGCGCTGATCAAGGGTTTTCAAACCGAATTGAATAAACAATATGGTGCAAAGATTAATGTTGATGGAATATGGGGACCCCAAACAAAAGCGGCTTCACCTAATGTTAGGGAAGGGGCGGAAGGGAATATCACCTATATCCTTCAAGCTGCACTTTTTTTGGAAGGACATAATCCACATGGCATGGATGGTATCTTTGGAAGCGGAACGGAAATAGCTGTGAAGGCATTTCAAAGGGCCAATGGATTATCTGCAGACGGCATCGCCGGTGAAAATACCTTTGCAAAACTATTTGGATGATATTTGAAATGGAATAGAACTATATTGCTTAAAATTAGCTTAGCAAAAAAGCCCTATGAGGGCTTTTTTGCTATAAATGAAAATATAGCATTCATTTTAAAAGTAAATATCCCAATCGTTTAGGAATCGAAGTATAAGAAACGTAAGAATACATATGGGGACAAGAAATGTAACCGCATTTACGAAATGAAAGTACTTTAATGCGGAATGCTTTTTGACTTTAATCACTAAATAGAAGAATGATGAAATTGCGAGCAGTGGGCATAACAAGCCAAGATCAGTTAAAATGCTTGAAATTGGGTGGTTCATAACACTAAGTCCAATAAGGAATGAAGCAAGGCAAATAACATTGATAACCGACAAGATGGTTGGTATTAACAACAAGTTCTTTTTTACTGTTTCCATAAATTTCACCTCCTAGGAGATAACCCCACACATATCTTATAATATTCACGATTATCCAGCAAAACTTTTGATTAACTGTATACAAAGACTAAATACTCAAATTTATCCATTCACAAATCTGAATTGTAATATTTATCGAGTATTTATGCTCATTTTTGTTCACTTAAAATTGACTGAAATATAATAGTTTTTTTAATTTTCCATCACATTTAGACAATAAAGTTAAAGGAGGACATAACTTTATTGGAGGAAAAAAATGAAAAAAATATGGAAAAAGCCAATTTTGCCTATCGCCTCTATTAGTCTGGCATCTGTGATGTTTATAAATGCCATTCCCGAAACTCCAGTTCAAGCAAAATTGAATGTTCAATCACAAGTGCAAACGAAAAATCATTTGCTTCCGCTTGGAACCCCAAATTTGCAGGAGAAAAGAACTTCCATGAATCTAGCACCAGGAGTGAAGTATACCAAAATCAATCGTGGTGAAACATCTTCTAAAGACTTTTACACAGTGGATGTGGCATTTGTAGAAACACAAAAGCAGGCAAAGGAATTGTTGGGGAATTTAAAGAAAGACGGTTTCAACAATGCTCATATCATAAAAGAATCAGATCGGGCCGAGGAAGACCGGAAAAAGGGACCGCTTGGGTACATTGTTCGCATCGGTCAATATCAGCTGGAAGCAGATGCAGCCGAAATGAAAAACAAGTTATCTGAAAAGGGATATTCGGGACTTCGGACTGTGTATACGGGTGAAGACGGAGAGAAAACAACAGGACCATGGGTAGTGAACGTCCTTGAAGTGGATCAGGATCGATTTAATGGGCATGTGGTGCCTGAATTAGCAAATGATGCAGTGACAGGAAAAGAAACATTGACCCAAATCGCTGATAGAAATGATGCTATTGCAGGAGTTAATGCAGGATACTTTGTTATGGGAGAGAAGGATGGAACACCAGGCGATCTTGCCGGTATATTCGCAAGCAAAGGTCAACTTGTCAGTGAAGCTATAAATGGACGTTCAGCTCTGATTTTATCTTCTGCTGAAGGGAAGGCAAACATTGCATCTGTGTCCACGTCAATTCAGGCTACTTCATCTGATGGGGCGGTTAGGGAAGTGGATGGATTGAATCGGAAGTCAGGATTAATCCGCAATTGTGGCGGTGTTGGAGGAGATACGACAACAGAACGGGCAAAACATGATTTTACTTGTAAGGATGAAAGTGAACTTATCCAATATACGTCCGTATTTGGAGAAAAGACAGAATCGGGCGACGGTATGGAAGTGGTAGTAAATCATGCCGGAGTAGTGGCGGAAATCCGTAACAAGCGTGGGGGAGACATTCCAAGCAGTGGTTCCGTTCTTGCGGGAACGGGGGAGGCGGCAGAGTGGCTTCGTGACCATGCCCGACAAGGAATGAAGATTCAAGTGAAAAGTAAAATCATCGAGGATGGAAAACAATTAAAATTAGGCCAAACTACAAGTATGATTAATGGAGGTCCTCGATTATTGGAAAACGGAGAAATTTCCATTAATGCCGTAGAGGAAGGCTTTCACTGGGAAGAAGATCCAGGCTTTTATTATCGTTTTGGGGAACGTCGTAATCCAAGAACGCTTGCAGGAATCAAAGAGAATGGCAATCTATTATTGGTTACCATTGATGGACGCGCACCCGGATGGAGCGTGGGAGCTAATTTTGAAGAAAGTGCGAAAGTCATGAAGTCATTAGGGGCAGTCGATGCCATCAATCTTGACGGCGGCGGATCGACGACCATGACAGTTGGGGATGACCGAGTCACAAGACCATCTGATGCAGCAGGTGAACGCCCRATTGCCGACGGTATTCTGTTAGTAGAATAGATGGGCAGGGATTATCGTCTCATTCATCGTTTTGGTTAAAGCGGGTCGTCGTGAAAAAAATCTCTTCAGTTATGTTTCTGAAGAGATTTTTTTCTGTGATATTTTGAAATAATTTAATATAGGGAATTTGAAATACTTTCAGCAGTTTTTAACAATAAAGAGATATGTTGTTCCATCGATTCCCTATGCCAGCGAAAGACAGGCCCGGAAATGGAGATAGCTCCAATGACTTTTCCTTTAGCACCGAAAACTGGTGCTGATAATGCAGCTACATTCTTCGTGATTTCTTCCTCATTAATTGAGTAACGAGTATTTACTATAATTTCCAATTGTTGTTGTTGTAGCATTTTTCTTTCTTCCTCTGGAAGGAGGTTTAATACTTGTGTCTGTAACCCTTCGCTTAGAAATGCCAAAATTACCCGTCCGCTTGAGCCGAGCTGTAGCGGAATTATTGCCAACACCTGCCCTTCTGCTAATTTCCTGATTACTTACATGTTCAATTACACACATTCTAACCATGTTTGTTAACATATAAAACCCAACGGTTTTCTGTGTTTCGTCTCTTAATTTAATCAATGGTGGATCGATTATCGAGACAAAAGGTACATCGGTTATAATTTTATTTGCATAATCGATAAACACCGTGCCAAGTGAATATTTTTTAGAATCTGCATCTTGGAATACCAAACCGTCCATTTTCAAAGTAGTCAGCAGACGATGAGTGATAGGGGGAGAAATATTAAGGCTTTCACTAATATGACGACATGATGCATGTTCGAGATGAATGTATTAATAAATAGTTCTTCCCATAAAAGAGATCGTCAATGACGATCTCTTTTTTCTCCATTTTAGCTGTGGAAGTTCCTCTTTAAATCTTAATTCAAGATTAGTTACAAAACTCGCTTATAATCTGGTTCTTTATTTCTTCTATCGGAAACCCCTGTTGATAGGTGGATATCATCAACATAATTCCTTGTAGCACAGATGAAAAATATAACGATCGTTTCCTTGGTTCCGTTTCACCCATACTTTCAAATATTTTACATTGAAACTCAAATTGTCTAGCATTTTCTTCAATTATGAGATGACTGTATTTTATCAACTCTTCATCTGATTCTGGCTGAGTTTGAAGGTGTAGATAGAACCGATGGACTTCTGGCTTTTGGTGGATATTATCAATGGCACCATTGATTATATGTTCAAGCTGTTCACGAGGTGTATTTAAGGTGAAAGCTTCTTCCATGACCTCTACCACCTCCTTGATTCTGGCCTCGACCATTTCAGAAAGCAGTTCTTCTTTTCCTTTATAATAGTTATAGAGTAACCCTTTCGAAATGCCCGCCTGCTTGGCTATATCGCTTATGGAAGTAGCGTAATAGCCTTGTTTTATAAATAACTCCATGGCTGCAGCGCGAATTTTTTCTTTGGATGCTTGGCGAATACGGTCATTCTCTTCGGGTGTACGTGGCATTTTATCTTCAATCCTCCATAAAAGCAGTGAATTCTTGATATAAAATTTCAGAATGGGTGAGGGGAAGCATATGATCGGCATCCTCTATTTCGATGAAACGGATGTTTGGAACCTTTCGGAAACAATCGGCAACCCGGAAATTATCTGCCAAGTCCTTTTTGCCGATAAAAAATAAAGTTTCGGTGTTCAATTCTTCTAATCGTTCCATTGCCGGCGGCCGCGGCCATATCATGCAGAAATCAGCGGGCCACTTAAGCATGCGCCCGAAATGATGCCTGAGCATTTTGACAGTGAGATCTTTGTGYGGACTATCGATAACAACTTGGTATGTTGGTGAATGAAGGGCAAGCTCTAACATCTTATCTATATTGGGGGCACTTTCCAATATCTTGTTATGATATTGTTCAAACTCCTTTGAATAGGGAAAACCAGTTAAAGAAGGAGCTATTAATACAAGTTTCGATACCCTTTCTGGATAATTAAGGGCTAAATCAGTGGCAATCTRTCCGCCCATGGAATGACCTATAATCGTTGCCTGATTAAGTTCCAGGTAATCCATTAGTGCCAATACATCCTCTACATAGTTTGCATGTTTTATGGGGGATGGGGATTTTCCGGCACCACGGCCATCAAAAACGATCACTTTGTAATTTTTAGTTAAAAGAGATGCTAAAAATGTCCATTGCCTCAAATCAACACCACCACCATGAATAAGAACAACAGGAAGACCCTTGCCATTAACCTCGAAATGTAAATCCAATGCAACCCCTCCTTTTTCATCACTGAATTTTCAGATTTATTTTATTATTGAATGAACGTTTAGTCAATAGAAAATGCAATTAAATTTTGAACAACTGTCTAAGATTATATTAACTTTTATATAATGCGGATTTTACTATTAATGTTAATCTAAATGTTTATGTAAAGTGTCTTAAACTTAGTATATGATTTAACATATTAGTCTTTTAGACAGAGGTGCTTTAAAAGGCTTATATTGGGTAGTTTCAACTGTTGGACAAACACTTGAAAATCAAATTGAATCACTTCAGGGATATGGCTAAGGAAAATCAATCTGAAGCAAAATCAAATCGAATAGCTCTTCATGGAGCATTAGAGTATTTGCGAGAAGGAGATAAGCTAATTGTACCCAAAATAGATAGATTTGCTCGCTCAGTCAAAAACCTACATAACGTTGCTAGCCAATTAGAGGATAACGGCATCGGCCTTGTTTTCTTAAAAGAGCAGTCCCGAGTAGTGCCATCTATGCAAATGCTAAAGATAGGTAAAGGTGTATAAGTAATATTTGAAGGAAAAGAGAAAGAGGGTTAGAATCTTACATTCACTTTAATCTTGGATATTAAAAGCTGGAACATTTTCATCTTAATGAGTGATGTTACGTTTTTTAACAAATTTGTTAATGATGGATCACCCCGTTTTGGGACCTTTCGTGAAAATGATACGCCCCCATTTATTTAAGTATTCGTGGCCTTTTTTTCTGAACAGGTAGGCGGATACTAAACTTGAGGTATTGCGTTACGAACTACAAAGACTTATATTCAATAATCGGGCAGCTTGTGGAATAAACAAGTGATAATTGAACTCGGCAAAACAGCTGATTTTTTTACGATACAACTTCGTAACACTTATTGACGATTAATGATTACTTTTTCTAGGGGTGGAATACATGGAAAATATAAAAATTTTAATAGCTGATGATGATGTTGAGATTGCTGATTTGGTTGCTATACATTTAGAGAAAGAAGGATATCGTGTCATTAAGGTATCGGATGGGCAAGAAACCATTGATGTTATCCAGACTCAACCAATTGATTTACTGATTTTGGATATTATGATGCCGAAAATGGATGGATATGAAGTTACCCGTCGAATTCGCGAAAAACATAATATACCGATTATTTTTTTGAGCGCTAAAACGTCTGATTTTGATAAAGTGCAGGGACTCGTGATTGGAGCAGACGATTATATGACGAAACCATTTATACCCATTGAATTGGTAGCTCGGGTAAATGCACAGCTGCGGCGCTTTATGAAATTGAATCAACCTAAATACAAACAAGATACAAACTTGGAATTTGGAGGATTAACGATTTCTCCTGAACAACGTACAGTTACTCTATATGGTAAGAATATTGAGTTAACACCGAAAGAGTTTAAAATTTTATATTTATTAGCCAGTAATCCAAATAAAGTCTATAATGCAGAAGATATTTTTCAGAAGGTATGGGGGGATGCATACTATGAAGGGGGGAATACCGTTATGGTTCATATTCGCACTTTGCGAAAAAAACTTGAAGAGGATAAACGAAAAAACAAATTGATAAAAACTGTATGGGGGGTAGGTTATAAATTCAATGGGTAATATTMTGYGAGGCTTTCGTTCAAAAATGATTATATTGTTAGGTTTAAGCATGTTGTTGTCTTGCGTCGTAACATATTTCCTCTTTAAAGTACTCCAATTGTATTATTATACAAATGTTAATTATGGAGATACACTAGCTTATTTTCGCAAAATCATACAAAATATTGGAGACCTTAACGTCTTTTTGCTTGTATTTATCACGCTTTCGATATTATTCTTCTTTTTACTTACAAAACCCTATTCTGCCTATTTCAATGAGATTTCAAAAGGAATTCATTATCTCGCTCAGGGTGACTTTAAGCATCGAGTTCAAATATTGTCAAATGATGAATTTAGTGATATTGCACAAGGCATTAATCTGGCAAGTGAAAAATTGGAACAAGCCATAGAAAGGGGTGACTTTTCGGAGAGTAGTAAAGAGCAGTTAGTAGTTAATTTGGCTCATGATTTGCGCACACCTCTTACCTCTGTTTTAGGTTATTTAGATTTAATCCTTAAGGATGATAATTTGACAGAAAATCAGGTAAGGCATTATTTAACGATTGCCTTTACCAAATCTCAACGCTTGGAAAGGTTAATTGATGAATTATTCGAAATAACAAGGATGAATTATGGGATGTTACCAGTTGAAAAGAAACAAATCGATTTAAGTGAGCTACTTGTTCAATTGAAAGAAGAATTGTATCCTGTCTTTGAGAAAAATGATTTGATAGCAAGAATGAATATCACTTCTCCTTTATCTATTATGGGTGATGGAGAGTTATTGGCACGTGTGTTTGAAAATCTTCTGATTAATGCAAATCGCTATGGGTATGAGGGGCAGTATGTGGATATCAACGGTTTTATTGATTCAGAGGAAGTGGTTATTCAAGTTATCAATTATGGGGATGCCATTCCTCCAGATGAACTGCCTCATATTTTTGATATGCTTTATACTGGTGACAAAGCACGAACTCATCAAGAAAATAGTACAGGTCTCGGTTTATTCATTGCGAAGAATATTGTAGAGCAACACAATGGGACAATATCCGCCGCAAGCGATTTAATAAGCACTATATTTGAAGTCCGATTACCAATGGCGGATTCCTAAGAAGTTTAATAATAAGATCCAAGTGAAAATTTAAGAAAAATTTAATGTTTACCCCACTTTTTATTTTAAAAGTTTTTCCTATCCTATAAACAAGTTACATCAAGGAGGAGACTAAAAATGAAAAAGTGGGGATTTTTATTGGTTTTTGCATTAATTCTAGTTTTTATTTTTAAGATATTACCGATATCCCAAGATAAAGTAGAGGATCAAATATATGAACAAAATGATAATACAGCTATTGAAAATCCCCTAAAGATTGAGATTACAGAAGAGCAGATCCATCAAGGGAATCTGCTTTTGGTTAACAGCGAATATGCTGTTGAACAAGCTGGCATACAATCGGATATCATAAATTTATTTACACACAAAGGGTTAACTGCCGGATACCAGTTACCTAATAATGAAATAAAATTATCAGAAGAAATAGCTGAAAAATTTTCGGAGATGATAACTGCGGCAGAAGAGGATGGGGTTAGTAATTTCTTAATTAGCAGTGGTTATCGAGATTTTGATGAGCAAAACAGACTGTACAAGGAGATGGGGGCTGACTATGCTTTGCCAGCCGGGCATAGCGAACACAATTTAGGATTAGCACTCGATGTAGGGTCTACTCAAATGAAGATGAAAGAAGCACCTGAAGGAGAGTGGATAGAAGGAAATGCTTGGAAAAACGGCTTTATCTTACGCTATCCCGCGAATAAAACGGACATTACAGGAATTCAATATGAACCATGGCATATTCGCTATGTCGGCTTGCCTCACAGTGCGATTATTCAGGAAATGAATTTAGCTTTGGAAGAATATTTGGATTATTTAAAAGATGAAAAGAGCATATCTATTAGTGTTGAAGGGAAAAAATATACAATTTCATATTATCCCATTTCTCAAAACGGAACAATTGAAGTTGAAGTACCAGCGAATGAACAGTATGAAATATCTGGTAATAATATGGATGGAGTGATTGTGACCACATTGAATTAGGTTCGAAAATGAGAAAGTCTTAGTTTTAAATGTAAAGTAGGAGACGTATTCTATCTGCTTAACTGACGGTTTTGTATACTTATTTTTGTACTATTATTTATTGTGTTTCAAATTGTATTTTTATTAAAGGCGCAAAAATATTTAAGCATTTTCTATGGGGGGATGTTTTTCTTTTTCTACCTTTCACTAGAAATCAATACTTCCATTTTCTTCTGAAGGTATTACTACATATATGTTGAACCTTTTTCTATTTATACCGTTAGGTTTTTGAACACCTTAGGGGCGATTATTGGACGTTAGCAGCTGGGGATATTGGCTCACTCTTTTCCCGTATTAATATAAATGGCGGAATCATACTAAATCCTGTCAATGCAGGGATATACATATCTGCTACTAAGTACACATTCAGAAGAATTGCCATTATCAATGTTATTTTAGAGACAGGTTCAGCTCTGTATTGTATCCAAACTGCAAAATCAGGTACAGGAGCTATTTCAGGATGTTACGCTTCAGCATATGTGAGTCCTATCAATGCTTCGTCAGTATTAGGGCGTTCATCTGATTGGTTAGTGGATTTATCAGGTAACTTTGCTACAGCACCTAACGATTGTGCAAATGGCTCTACTTTTAGAGGGAATGGAATTCTCAGAATTAGAAAAACTGGTGCTTGTGTAACGATGTGAAAACCAATAACAACAATCAAACGCTAACAAGAATAGCGGTTTTATTTTGGCTAAATTAGGAAGATGTAACAAAGTTGGAACTTCTATATTCAAAGTTATTTTTCCTGATTTAATATTAGAGTATAATAGTAATAAATGAATAATAAAAGGTGTGATTTTTCTGACGGAAGCACTAAAAAAGCAGCATAGAAAGTTACCTCGTTTGATAATTATCCAACGGATCATTCTTATTACAATTGGTGCTTTGCTAATGGCCACTGGATTGGAAATCTTTTTAATTCCCAATCATGTAATTGATGGAGGCATTACAGGCATTTCCATTATGCTTTCTCACATTACCGGAATAAAACTGGGAATCTTTCTATTCCTTTTGAACCTACCATTTGTATATTTGGGATATAAACAGTTTGGAAAAACTTTTGCTATATCTACTGTATATGGGATTATAATGCTTTCCATTTTTGCGACATATTTTCATCCTATCCCGCCCTTCACCGAAGATATCCTTCTTGCTACAATTTTTGGCGGTATTTTTTTAGGTATAGGTGTGGGAATAGTAATTCGTAACGGTGGTGCTCTTGATGGTACAGAAATACTTTCGATTGTAATAAGTAAAAAAGTGCCTTTTTCTGTTGGTGAAATTGTTATGTTCATCAATCTATTTATACTTGGTTCTGCCGGATTCGTTTACACATGGGATAGAGCTATGTATTCAATCTTAGCTTATGTAATAGCTGCTAAAGCCATTGACATTGTTATTACTGGAATGGAAGAAACAAAGTCAGTTTGGATAATTAGCGATGAAGCAAAAGAGATGGGTGATGCAATCAATAGCCGCTTAGGACGAGGTGTGACATACTTACATGGTGAGGGTGCTTTTACAGGAGAAGACAAAAAGGTTATCTTCTGTGTAATTACCAGACTTGAAGAATCCAAGTTAACTACAATTGTTGAAGAGATCGACCCTTCATCTTTCTTAGCAATGGCAAATATCGCGGAAGTACGTGGAGGACGGTTCAAAAAGAGAGATATTCATTAATATTAACCACACAGGAAGCGCTCATAACTTGAGTGCTTTTTTTGCATACTTTTTTAACAGGATGGGAATATTTTGTAGTAAAAAACAATGAAAATAAAATGCAGTTAGTATTTACTGCGCTTTTTTTATTAGCAGGGATTAAATGGAGCAATTGGATTATTATCCGACCATCTTATTCTTTATTATTGGTGATCTTCTATATAGTCGTTTACTCTATAACCATCAACTGTGGGCTTATCAAGAAATATTTTAAGTGTTTTGGAAACATTAAGTCTGAAATTTTATTATTAACAAAATCCAAGTCGTCCCAAAAGGGTGGCGCTTTTTATTATGTAATGAGGGATGGAAACATAAGAAAAACTAGACATCTACTTTAACCAAGTGATGACTTATTCTTTTTTAGAATGTAATACATAGAAAAGGCACTTAACCTAATTGGTCGAGTGCTTTTTGTGTCGTTTTTAATACTTCTTTATTTTTATTAATGAAAACTTTATTTCTTAATATCATTTCTTTATTATTAAGCTCATTATTTAGTTCGGTAGTATTGTTCAGTTTCTCTAGAAGTGAGATTATTGATGGCATTGCTAATAATTCATGGAAAGCTATGTTTGTTTTAATAGATAAGATTTTTAGCTCAGTAAGTTGACGAGGAGATAAAAAAGACTCAAATGGTTGCCTTTCATTTATTTCCATGATTGTTTCCTCCATATGATGTGAATTATTAAATTGTGATTTAATTATAAAATAGATAAGTTCAATAAATGTATTAATCATGTAAAGATTTGATGAATTGTAGAAGGTTGGATGAAATTAGGTTAATATTCCTATTAATATGGTAAAATATTGATGATGAATAGGGAGAGATTATAATAGATACAACTAAATACTCAGATAATTTTTCTGAAGATTCATTTTGGAAGAAGATTAAAAAATTCGGCAAAAAAGCAGGGGTTAAAGTTGTTTATGTAGCTTTACTATTGTTTTACACACTTCAAAAGCCAACTACTCCTGTTTGGGCAAAAACAGTAATTATTGGTGCATTGGGATATTTCATACTTCCGATTGATTTAATTCCTGACTTAATCTCTGGTGAATATACTGAAGAATTCACATACATCGAAGGACTTGGAATAGCAACAGAAGAAGGAGAATTAAACATGGAGAAGTTAATTAAAAGACTTTTACAGGAAGATATTTCCGTTATAGATAGAAGGGAAAATTTCCCCTTCATTTTTTTGACTAAATTAAGAACGAATGTTCTATAATGTATTTATAGAATGAAATGGAGATGTTCTTATGTCTATAAAAGATCGAGGAAAGTTAAAATGGCCGAATACGTTAAATTACTTAATGATGTAAATTACCGTCAATTAAAGCCAATATTAGATGAGTACCAGTTAGAGGAGTTTGAGGACAAGATACACACTGCTATGGAGTTTGCTTCACCTGTAATGTTTACTGTTTGGGAAGATGGATTTGATTGGGAATATACAGGAATGATACATAGGTTAGATCCTTTGACAAAGATGATACATTTAGAGTTGGAAAATGAGAAGGGACATATTATTAGGGTGAAGTTTGAGGATATTGTTGGGGTAGAGGTAAGGGAGTGAAAAAATGACTAAAGCAAAACCAAAAAGAAAACTGTGGATTAAGAGTAGAACATTCCTAAATGAATTTACAGTAGATGAATACTTGAAAAAAGAAGTGAAGTTAATCTTAGCTAAATATACAAAATGAATAGAAATCACCAGTCTATACGATTGGTGATTTTTTATTTTCTATAATTTTACTCGTTACTATTTTCATAGATAATTTGTGAAATGTGAATATAAGATATTTTGTTTGGAGATTATTATGTAGGACAGGAGAGTGATATTGATTGGATAAAAAGTCAAAGAAAATTAATCTTAATGATGTCGATATGACCGATGTAGAAGTTATTTCGCGGATAATATCGATATTAATGAATATTTTAGAAGGAAGCTTTTCGATTGTATAGCCAAAGAAGAAAGTAGGCTGTTTTTGTATAAGGAAAAGAATAAATAGTTTAATTGAAAGGACTATTCTAATGTGAAAAAGAGTAAACCAAGAAAAGAACTGCGAGGAAATGGCTATTTTGTAAATGAACCTAACTACGAATTAATGGCTAAGGCGTTTACGGAACTATACTTTAGTTTTACTAAAGGTGGATCTGGAGATGTAGAATTCGACAAATTAGGCGCAATAGCTTTATTTTCTGCATTGGCAAATGATGAAGAAGGGAAACAAATGGAATTAGATAAAATGAGAGCTCATGTTAAAAGACTTAAGAATGAAAAAAAGAAATAGATAAAGTCTTGTCGTGGTCATCTAGTTTACCCTCTGCATGCAGAGTACCGGTAAAAAGGGAAGCAAACAAAACATAGCCCCCAAATACACCATCCATGTAGTATTTGGGGGCTACTTGACGTTTACCTTTATAGCGAATTTACTTAAAATAAGGAACCTTTTTCAAAGCCACACAAACTGGAACGGCAACGATAATTCCTAATATATTTTGAACGAGATCTCCAGGTATCGAAGCTAAAGGTGCAATCCAATTACCGTATAGAATCCCTTCACCAATATAATAAACAGCTATCATAAATGGAATGGAAACGATTGTTGCTATTACATTGAAAGCAATGCTAGTACCGTTGCGACCCTTTGACCAAGCGATTTTACCAACTATATATCCTTGCAAACCACGCGCCACAATGGTGATAGGTGCCCACAATGCCCACCCTCCAACTATATCAAATAACCCCATTCCTATCGCACCAGCAAGTGCTGCTTTTTTAGGACCAAATAAAATAGATGCAATAAAAAGCATAGCTGTTCCTAGATGAACTAACCCTCCATTTGCGGCAATTGGCAGTTTAATATTCAAAAAGAATGTAGATACGAACACAAGTGCAATCAACATTGCGGTAATAATTAAATCCATAGTTTTTTGACTTGACCTTGAATAACTTTGTGTATTTTGCATATCTGTAAACCTTCCTAACTAGAATTTTCCTATGATTTTAGCAAAAGACTGGTGTCTATAAAAGTGTCAATTTATTAAAAAACTATGAGGTCAGTTGATAAAAAATACAGATATTATACGTATTGAAAAGAGAGAGGAGATGACTGTTTTTAGCTGATTTATGATAAGATAAATAAAGTTTAAAGTGGATAGGCCATATGGAGGTTATTATGAAAAAAGTTGCTGTACTACAGGATTTATCATCTTT
Organism: Peribacillus sp. P4_D6; assembly: GCF_056401795.1. Taxonomy (NCBI): domain Bacteria; kingdom Bacillati; phylum Bacillota; class Bacilli; order Caryophanales; family Bacillaceae; genus Peribacillus; species Peribacillus sp. P4_D6. Next base: position 2,235 of record NZ_JBFUIQ010000079.1, on the reverse strand, counting down.
TGGAAAATGTTCATTAACAGCTGCAATTCCGGTTCTTTCGGTCATGGGCGTGCAGGCATGCCCTTTACCAACGGCCATATTGACTGCGCAAACCGGATATCCAAGTTTTTTTTGTGAAGATTTTACATCCAAAATGAAATACTTCATAGAAGAATGGAGCAAGCTTAATGTAACCTTTGATGGAATCTATACCGGCTTCGTTACTGGTGAAGAGCAAATTAATAATATTTTCCATTTTTTAGATAAATTTTATACAAAAGAAACCATTTTACTTATTGATCCAGTAATGGGGGATATAGGAGAAGTCTATAAACTTTTTACCGATGAATTACTGGTACTTATGAGAGAACTGGTGAAGCGTGCAGATGTCATTACACCAAATGTTACAGAGTGCTGTTTATTAACCGGATTGTCTTATGAAAAGCTGCATAGCTATTCTAACGAAGAGGACTATATTAAAGCGATAGAAGAAGCAGGGAATATGTTGCAGCAAGAAACGGGAGCTCAGGTTATCATCACTGGAATGAATCCACCGTCAGCAGATTCAGAGAAGCAGTTTATCGGAAATATGTATTTGGACGGAGGTAGAACCTTTTATAGTGCGACGCAGTATAACGGTGAAAGCTATTCAGGTACTGGTGATTTATTTGCATCTGTGATTATGGGAAGCATGATGCGTGGAGAGAACCTAGAAAAATCCGTACAGCTCGCAGTGGCATTCCTGACAGAGGCTATCAATGATTCCTCCTTGGAGCAAATTCCTAAAGTAGAAGGAGTTAACTTCGAAAAATATTTACGAATGTTATTATGAATGCTTTAAAAAATGGAAAAAATAGAGTAACAAAAGCTCGGCTTTTTGACTAACCGAGCTTTTTGTATAAATCAAATAGTACTTATATTTTGCCGAGTATTGTAAAAAATCATTTAAATAATAAGGAAACTTTCTATTTACCTCACAACAGCCAGTATTTATGTTCGTTAAAGTTTGAAAATATTTAACTTACATAGACCTTTACAAAGATGAAGAAAAATTACTTGAAGAAAAAACAATATTATCTACAATCGAGGAATTAGAAGCTCTATTTCCTGATAAGGATAGATCAGAAATTATAAAGAAAATGCGTCAATTAGGTTGCTTAGAATTAAAAAACGCAAAAATTCCATGGAGTGCAAAAACAAATAAAGAAGATAGACCGCCTTGTAAAATTACTTATGCTAATGAGCCTAATATGGAATTAATGGCTAAAGCATTCACTCACCTATATTACTAACGATAAACCTTGGCTTGAAGAGGAATGAAAAAAGCTAAGGAATATACCTCAGCTCAGTTAAGGGGAATTAATAAAGAAAGAAAAGCTAGTGATAATAATATCTTTTACAATAAATTTCCTGTTTATACAAAAGACCACCAGTAATTGCTATTGGTGGTTTTCTTCAGTTTGAACTAATTCAATTTCAAATAAATCTTCTATAGATATATCTAATGCTCTGGATATTAAAACTGTATGAGTATCCTTATGACTTTCTAATTTATCAAACCTTGAAATGTTTCCTTGAGGGATTCCTGTAAGTTCACTCAATTTAACTTGTGTCATTCCTCTTTCCTTCAATAAACAGCCGAAAGGCAAAAGGGGATAAATAATATGACAACTCAAACAATTGAGGTTAAAAAGGTATTCGTAACTGACAACCAAGAGCAATGGATTGTATTTGAAGAAGAAATGCAAGCAGGATTCCAATACAAACTTGCTACTATTGACGACCTTCACGATTATGTAGCTGGAACTGGCGAAGTGTTTACATACAACGTAGAAACATTAGAGGGTGTGGTTCAATGGCATGAAGAACACTTTTCTTATGATTCTCCAGTTGACTACATCTGTGAATACAGGGTGATCAACTAATGAATAACAGATATCTTCCTTCCATTACTCTCGCCAATGATGTCCTCCAAGAAATTATCACAGCCACTGAGTTAGAGATTACCGAGTTAAAGAAGCAACTTGATAAATACGATAGGAAAGGTAATAAAGAAGCTGCAAAAGTCACGGTGGAAGTGTTATTCGCTACAATGAGGAGGCTAACATCTTATGAGAAAATGCAAAAGAATCTTCCTAAACGTGGCAGGCAAGGGGAAATTTATAACTTTGGAATACCAGAACGTGAAGTTGTATGAAAACAAGTTCTATAAGAAAAGAGCCTAAGTAGCAGTATTTACTTAGGCTCATGATAAGC
>NZ_JBFUIQ010000078.1:0-19257 GCF_056401795.1 Peribacillus sp. P4_D6 | reverse complement strand
GGATCCTTTCGGCGAAATAGCATCAACACTTCGACTTCGTTGGATCTTTTTCGAGTTATGAAACAAATATTGTATATAATATCCATTGTTATTTCCTTTCTAAAACGCACATTATTCGCATCTACCGTATAATTACTTTATACTTAAATAACGAACCTCTAGGAAGGAGAATGAGTATGAAACTGACCATTTCCGATCAAGCAGCTAAGTGGTATATTGATGAACTGGGGCTTCAAGAAGGCTCTCATTTGCGCTTTTATGTAAGATATGGCGGGCATAGTACCGTCCAAAGCGGCTTTTCATTAGGTATCATGCAAGAAGAACCGGAAAATGCAGCGGCCGCAACGACTATGAACGAGATTAATTTTTATGTAGAAGAAAAAGATTTATGGTACTTTGATGGCCACGATTTACTTATTACTTTTAATGAAAAACTGACTGAACCAGAATTTCAATATGAAAAGAGTGCTTGACAATAAAGCAGCGGTGTAAACTGCTGTTTTTTCTTGTTCAATCGAGCAGGCGCTCTTCAATATCTTCCGCCCTAAGAATTTCCGCTTGTTTATCCCCTAAAAGATCAAAATGAGAATAGCCATCCTTCCTGTGATGAATCCACTCTTTTTTTAGCCCGTATTGCTTACCCCACTCCGCTAAACGCCTTAAATCCTTGCATCCGACTTTTGTTACCGTCTTGCAACCGGGAAATCGGTCATCCAGCCAATAATGAGTTAAAAAAGCTATTTGGCCTTGATCGATTTTCTGCTTCCAGGCTACGATGTCTACCCGTTTAATCCCAAAAGCCATTTTTGATCACCTCAATAATTGTAATTAAACCAATTCATCCTGCTTTTTATTTTTCTCATAGGCCTCATGCCATTCAGGATACATGCGTTTAATGGATATTGGGCGGAAGCTCTCCTTTTTAACGCAAACGTGGGAAGAATGACCTGTAGCCGCCACTTCATTTTTCCCATTAACGATCTCATACCCATAAACGACGCGTAAACCGTCATATTTTTCAATCCAGGTTTTAATTTTCACCTTATCACCATATCTAACAGGGGTTTTATACGAAGCTTGAATATCCATAACAGGTGAGAGGATGCCATCCGCTTCCATATCAGCATAATAAAACCCTAAATCATTTATCAATTTTGTCCTGCCTAGTTCCATCCATATTAAATAATTCGCATGGTAAACAACACCCATTTGATCTGTCTCTGCATACCGCACTTCAATTTCGTTTTCAGCTATGAACATTTTGTTTCCCCACTTTCATTTCTCTTGCAATAAACATTTTACCATAACAATTGTGCAAATTTCATTTTAGCTGTCTTTATAGACTGTTTCCCTTCATTGAACCTAAAATGAAAGGGGAGAAAGATTTCTCATCTCTTTCTCCCCTTTACCTAGTTGTTTACATATTATCGCTACTATAACCGCTTTCCCGTGCTTCTTGCTCATCTTGCATTTCTTCCTTCATTCCATCAATGCTCTTTCTTCTTCGTTCATTTTTATCCTGAATTGCCTGCTTTTCTTCCCCTGAAGAAAATGATAACGTTTCATTTGCAGCGATTATGTTTTCTTCCGTATTTTCTATTGCATCTTGAATTTTTTCAACATTATCTAAACGATTATCAGAATTGTGCTTATTTGTGCCCATTATTTTCACCTCATATTAATTATTTACATAATATTATTACGATTACTTTATTAAGCCTTGATTACTCGCCTTTAGTTTGAATGACCTGAGGATGTTTCCCGGATTTGTCCTGCATTTTCTTACCGTTATTCCCACCTGCTGCTATTGGCTGTGTCCCTAGATGGCTCGGTCTAAAGTGTTTGGAATCTTTTTTTGGATTACCCATTTTATCGCCTCCTTCTCTTATCCTTCTCTTATCATGGATAAAAAAGAGGAAATTCATGAATGCCAGTTTTTGAAATAGTTATGAAAAAAGAGCCAGCACCTTGAAGGAACCTTCATGGCACTGACTCTTTTTAAGCAAAGACTATTCAGCCTTTTGCATATGTTTTTTTTCAAGACGTTCTTCAAGTCTTTCCATTTGTTTAACGTCCATCAATAATTCCCTTTTATTTTCTTTAATTAATTCTTCAAATGTCCTTTTTCTTTTTTTCATGCTTTTCACCTACTTATTTTTAATATACAATTCAGCATTGCCAAATTAACGTAAAATTATGACTATATGGTTTCCATCCCTTTAATTGTCATAATTATCAGATTTTTAACCTGATAAAAATTCCATATCTCCGCTCTCTATACTTTAACCCTTTTTTCATAAACTTTAACCATAATTTTTTAAATTTTTTGATTTTTCCATTAAAATTTGACAACTTTGTTAACATACAATAAAAACGGAACCTCATAAGGTTCCGTTCCTTGTTTCAGAAACCGGGGTTTTCGGCAGGAGTGTGTCGCAAATCACTTCAAACTTCATAAGATTACCCTACTTCATACTATTTATATTTCGTTCCATATCTTTTAATGTCATGGCTGAAATTACCTTATTCCTGATAATGCCTTTTTTGTCGATGAAGTAAGTTGTCGGTATGCTAAGAATTTTGTAGCGCTCATTCACTGGATTTTTTGCACTTTGACTGTCCAGCGGTATGGTAAAAGTAATTCCATTATCCTCCACAAATGCTTGTACATCATTTTCAGGGTCAATATTGACTGCAAGTACGACGACATCATCACCCGCTTGTTGTGTGTATTTCTCCATATCCGGCATTTCCTTCTTGCAAGGCGGGCACCACGTTGCCCAAAAATTCAGCATTACCTTTTTTCCCTCATAATCCGATAATTCAACTTGTTTACCATCCAAAGTTTTCAGGGAGAAATTCGGTGCTTTAGCTCCAATTTTCAATCCGCCCAAAGCATCTTTTTCGTCATTTCCCTTTGATTCATTATCCATCGCCTGCACGATCGCTACAGTAATAAGTGATAGTAAGGCCACCGAAGCAATAATTTTTTTAAGCATACTCGTCCTCCTAGTCCCATTACAATAAAAATATTAGTCCATTTCCAGAATTAGAACAACTTCCCTATTCCATCTTAACAATAAAAGGGTATGCGGAAAAGTGCAATTCCTATAAATCATATCATGATATCTCATTGTTTCATAAACCTGACACAAAAAAAGCGGTAAACCTATAATAGGTTTACCGCTTCCTAAAAGCTGAAATTAGCCTTTTAATTTATTACGTAATACCATTTGAAGGATACCACCGTGACGGTAGTAGTCGATTTCGATTTCGGAATCGAAACGAACAAGTACATCAAATTCTTTTACGTTTCCAGCTTCATCAGTAGCTGTAACTGTTACGATATCACGCGGTTTAACCGTTTCGTCGATTTTAACTGCGATCGCTTCTTTACCAGTCAATCCAAGCGTTTCAGCGTTTTCGCCTTCTTTGAATTGAAGTGGAAGAACACCCATTAATGCAAGGTTAGAACGGTGAATACGTTCAAAGCTTTCAGCGATGACTGTTTTGATGCCAAGAAGGTTAGTACCTTTCGCAGCCCAGTCACGAGAGCTTCCCATACCATAGTCTTTACCAGCGATTACTGCAAGACCTGTTCCATCAGCTTTGTATTTCATACAAGCATCATAGATAGCCATTACATCGCCTGTTGGCCAGTAAGTAGTGTAACCACCTTCTGTACCTGGAGCAACTTGGTTACGGATACGGATGTTTGCGAATGTTCCACGCATCATCGCTTCATGGTTACCACGACGAGAACCGTAAGAGTTAAAGTCACGCGGTTTCACACCGTTTTCGCGAAGATAGATACCAGCTGGTGTATCTTTACCGATTGCACCTGCAGGGGAAATATGGTCAGTTGTTACTGAGTCGCCGAATTTACCAACTACACGCAAGCCGGAAAGTGGGTTAACTGAACCCGGTTCTGGTGATAATCCTTCAAAGAATGGAGGATTTTGAATGTAAGTCGATTTAGAATCGAAAGCATAAATCGCTTCGTTGCTTGTTTGGATTTCATTCCAACGTTTGTTATCGTTGAATACTGTTTCGTATTCTTTACGGAATAATTCCGGTGTAACTGTCGCTTTAACAGCAGCGTTAACTTCTTCTTGTGATGGCCAGATATCAGCAAGATATACATCGTTACCATCTTTGTCTTTACCAAGAGAATCATTGTTAAGATCGAAGTCCACAGTTCCAGCAAGAGCATATGCAACAACCAAAGTAGGTGAAGCAAGATAGTTTGCTTTCACTAGTGGGTGAATACGACCTTCAAAGTTACGGTTACCAGAAAGTACTGAAGTTACTAGTAGATCAGCTTCAGCAACAGCTGCTTCGATTTCGTCAGCCAATGGACCTGAGTTACCGATACATGTTGTACAGCCGTAACCAACTACGTTGAATCCTAATTGATCAAGGTATGGTTGAAGACCTGCATCACGAAGGTAACCAGTAACAACTTTAGAACCTGGTGCCAATGATGTTTTTACATAATCCGGAACAGTCAAGCCTTTCTCAACTGCTTTTTTAGCAATAAGACCCGCTCCAAGCATTACGTACGGGTTAGAAGTGTTCGTACAGCTCGTGATTGCAGCAATTGCAATCGCACCTGTTTTCATTACCGTTTCTTTGCCATCGGCAAATTTAACAGTTACTTCTTTATCCAATTCAGAATTGTCCATGCCAAAACCTTGKTTGCCCATAGGTGCATTGATCGCGTCATGGAAAGATTTTTTCATTTGAGAAAGTGGAATCAAATCTTGCGGGCGTTTAGGGCCTGAAAGGTTTGGTTCAATTGCTGAAAGGTCGATTTCCACAACATCATTGTATGCTGGATCTTCGTTTTCAGGAGAGTAGAACAAACCATTTTCTTTGCAGTATGATTCAACCACTTTAATTTGTTTTTCATCACGGCCTGTTAAGCGCATGTAATCGATCGCTTCTGCATCAACAGGGAAGAAACCAACTGTAGCACCGTATTCAGGAGCCATGTTAGCGATTGTTGCACGGTCAGCAAGTGGAAGGTATCCTACTCCTGGGCCGTAGAACTCAACAAATTTACCAACTACGCCGTGTGCACGAAGAACTTGTGTTACTTTCAATGCAAGGTCAGTAGCTGTTGTACCTTTAGGAAGTTGGCCAGTCAGTTTAACACCAACGACTTTTGGAACTGGGAAGTAAGATGGCTGTCCAAGCATGCCTGCTTCTGCTTCGATACCGCCGACACCCCAACCAAGAACACCAATACCGTTGATCATTGTAGTATGTGAATCTGTACCGAAAACAGAATCAGGGAATACTTCGAAGTCTCCGTTTGGAGTTTCAACAGCATGAACCACGTTCGCAAGGTACTCTAGGTTAACTTGGTGAACGATACCAGTTGCCGGTGGAACTGCACGATAGTTGTTGAATGATTTTTGAGCCCAGCTTAGGAACTGGTAACGCTCTGCATTACGTTCGAATTCAAGATCCATATTGGCATCTAGGGAATCCATTGTACCTGCTTTATCAACTTGTACAGAGTGGTCAATTACAAGGTCAACTGGGATTTCCGGGTTGATTTTGTCAGGATCTCCACCAAGTGCCGCGAAAGCATTACGTAAAGAAGCTAAATCAACAACAACTGGAACACCAGTGAAATCTTGTAGGATTACACGTGAAGGCTTGAACGGAACATCTATATCTTGTTGCTCGCTTGTTCCCCATTTAGCAAGGTTCGCAACGTGTTCTTTTGTGATTACTCTTCCGTCTACTTGGCGAAGGACCGCTTCAAGTAATACTTTAATGGAATATGGAAGGCGTGATACTTGGCCATCCCCTGCTTTTTCAATAGCGTCTAGGCTGTAGTAGTTGTAGCGTTGCCCATCAATTTCAAAGGACTTACGCGCTTGGTATACGTCATTTTTCGTCATGAATATTACCCCCTATTAAACTGTCAGAACGTATTCTGCACATGAAAGTAAAACCTGGTTCACTGAAACCATGTTTACTATAAATATAAGTAAAAAAGTTAGTTTGTCGAATTTTCTCTCTCTTCTCCCACCCTAACTCTTCCTTCAACTTAATACTAATATAGAAATGAGTATAAGTAAATAACAAGAAAGTTATTGTTTTTGATAAGTTTCTCTTATAGAAAAAAATCCCCCACATATTAAAGTGCATTTAAGAAGACTTGCTGATATGCATTTTCTTGAAAATACCCCTATTTGCGGCCTGATAAATTATTCCAGCAAAACATATTGACACTTCATACATAATCATTCGACATTATCACATTCTATGGGTGGAGGTGTCGAAATGACAAAACAAAAGGCAAATCATGTTATACCAGGTATGAATGCAGCAAAAGCGCAAGGTAATGGGGCTGGATACAATGATGAACTGGGAAATGAACCGCCATTATCGGAAATGCAAAGGCAAAACAATAAAAAAAGAAAGAAAAACCAATGATTCCCCTTATTTCTAGGCTTTAAATAGGATAGGCTTTTTGAAATGGCAGATGTCCTGCATTTTTCAAAAAGCCTATTCCTTTCTAAAATCAAAACGCGCAAAACTTACGAGTAAAGCGCATGGACTCATGACACTAGAACCTGTAACTCAATAGTCCTCAGAATTGACCTCATTGACGATTGCCTGGATATCCTGTTCGAATTTTTTCAATTGTTCTTTCTGATGTTCGGAAGCGGTGACTAAAGCAGATTGTATTTGTTGATAGGCCTCGTTCACTTCCTGCTTCACATGTTTCAATTCCGTTCCGTAATTCGGTGCGTTTTTCTCAATGGATGAGTATACATCAAATACTTGTTGATAACTTTGCTGGGCTTCCTGAAAAGACCTTCGCTTATCTTGTTTATCCTGCATTTGGATTCAGCTCCTTAAATATGGTGTCCATCCATAGCATGTACGAGGTTTGCAAATATATGTATGTGAATAAAATTTCACGGACTGATTATCTTAAGAGATAGGAGGGATCGAACATGAACAAAAACGATGGTAAAGATATGCGAAAAAATGCTCCTAAAGGAAATAACCCAGGTCAACCAGCACCGTTAAGCGGTTCTCATAAGGTGAAAAACAGGCAGCACTCCCGTCAGAAGCATAATAGCAGTCATGATATGTAAGCTGCTTAAATAATCGTTCCATAACAAAGCGGTGCCGCCCCAAAAAGGCAGACACCGCTTTCGTTTTATAATTCTGAAGCAAATAAGCCACATTGGGAAAATGTTCGATACCTTCCTATTATAAGGGCATCTTTTTTTGGCACTCTTTCACGGGTATAAACGTGAATTGCAAGTCGGTGCCATTCCATTTCAGCCAAGATAACGATGATATAACGTTTTTGCTTCTGCAATATCTTTTGTTCCATGAATCAACGTCCGCCCGTCTTTAAAAACGACCAACCGATGGGTTCCAATGGTAAATGAAAGTAAATAAGGATTCCTGTCGATCTTACCACCTTGTGCGATAAGATTATTTTCGAGTTCCGCTAAGTCTCTTTCAACCTTCATTGCCGGCCGAATTTGGACAGAATCCCTTCCGCATAAAACGGCGGTCTTTGTTCGATTTGAATAAGAGAGGTGGGGATACGTTCGATTTGACCCACATGACAAACAAGTATCCTTTTTTAATTTCGCTACATTTATCGATGAATGTTCATTTTTCCAAAGATCAAATGAAACGATTTTGTTTCTCAGCGATTCGTGATCTTCGACAAGGATTTTTAAAGCTTCCGCCATTTGATGGGCAACGACCGTTTGAACGGCAGGACTGATGATTCCCGCCGTATCACAAGTCAGTCCTCCAATCGGGACCGTTTCCAGCAAACAATTCAAACATGGTGTCTTCTCTGGGACCACCGTGTAACTTATCCCATAACTCCCTACACAGGCACCGTAAATCCAGGGGATTTTATATTTTTGTGCAGTATCGTTAATAAGCATCCTTGTATCGAAATTATCAGTGGCATCCAATATCAAATCCACGCCTTCAACAAGCTTCGCCAATTCATCAACCGAAACATCCGCCACATGTGATTTTACGATTACATCCGAATTTAGCGCATTCAGGCGATTCTTCGCTGCCACTGCTTTCGGCATTCTTTTTTGTGCATCATCTTCACAATAAAGCTGTTGTCTTTGAAGGTTGCTCCACTCTACATAATCCCTGTCAACAATGGTGAGTTTCCCAATTCCGGCTCGAACAAGGCCTTCCGCAGTTCCCGTACCGAGAGCACCCGCTCCAATCACCAAAACGTGTTTTTGGCGAATTTTCATTTGCCCTTCTTCCCCAATAGGACCAAAAAGTTCTTGACGTGAATAACGCTCATTCATCCAATGCTCAATCCTTCAACTGGGCTGCTTGCAATCGCGTAATCATTTTTTTCGATTCTTCCTGCTTCATACCCCAATCGCCCTGCCTCAATGGCAAGTTTCATTGCTCTCGCCATTTTGACTGGGTCTTTCGCCCCAGAAACAGCAGTGTTAAGTAATACGCCATCCGCCCCCAATTCCATGGCGATCGCTGCATCAGAGGGTGAACCGATTCCTGCATCAACAATTACCGGCACCTCTGATTGTTCCATGATGAACCGTAAGTTCAGTGGGTTTATAATGCCTTGACCAGAGCCAATTGGTGAAGCTCCGGGCATGATTGCATGGCACCCCACTTCTTCCAGGCGTTTAGCGAGCAAGACATCATCCGAAGTATAAGGTAATACGGTGAATCCCAGTTTCACTAATTCTTCAGCAGCTTTCAATGTTTCAATCGGGTCAGGCAGCAGTGTTTTTTGACAGCCAATGACTTCAACCTTAATCATGTCACATAAGCCAGATGCCTTTGCAAGCTGGGCTATGCGCACTGCTTCTTTGGCTGTTTTAGCTCCTGCCGTATTGGGAAGGAGTGTGTATTTCTTCAAATCAAGCTTTTCCAAAAAATTGGGCTGACTGGCTTCAAAAATGTTCATTCTCCGGACCGCGAATGTTAATATTTCCGTCTCCGAAACCTCCACTGATTGTTTTTGAACATCGAAATTTGGATATTTCCCAGTACCTAATAATAATCTTGAAGAAAATTCATAAGAACCAATCTTTAACATATCATCCGCCTCCTACAAAATGTACAATCTCTACCTTGTCTCCATTTGACAAAAGTGTTTCACTTAGACTTTCTTTTGCTAATATTTCATCATTCAATTCAACGATCACTACTTTTTGATGTAGATTAAAGTGTTGTAAAAGCCCTGTAACTGTTGATTCTTCAGCAGGAATCCGTATTTTTTCCCCGTTAATAATCAATTCCAATTCATCCACCTCCATCAAGAAAAAAGGGGCTGTATCGAACGGTCCAATCGAAAAGGGGACCATTCGGGATTTGCCTTCCTTTCCAAAATATCTGCTATAAGTACACCTGTAATTGGAGAAAGCAAGATGCCATTCCTATAGTGCCCCGTTGCAATGAAAAGTCCTTTGCATGCCGGATGTTCACCAAAGTACGGTAAGCCGTCCCCAGTTTGGGGGCGTATACCTGCCCATGTCTTTTCCAATTCGGTTCCTTTAATCGCCGGAAGCAATTGCGTTGCTCTTTCTATTAACGTAGAAATCCCCTCAAGACTTACCTTTTGATCGAAAGTGTTCGCTTTAACCGTTGCCCCGACAATGATTCTTCCGCCAACTTTGGGCACAAGATAGCAGCCATGTGAGAAAATTGTCTTTTCAAGCAATGGACGATCGGTCAGGACGGAAAAGCACTCTCCCTTTACTGGATAACTGTCGAGTATGATCCCTGATTTTTCTAGGAGGAAAGCACTCCAAGCGCCACCTGCCACGATGACATTTTCACTTGAAAATCTACCTATGTCCGTGACAACTCCCGTTACACATCCRTTTTCCGTAACCAAATCGGAGACATGAACAAATTCCTTTATATCCACACCAAGGGCAGCTGCAGATTCAGTAAAAGCGAGCGACAGTCTCGTGGCTGAAACTTGTCCATCATTCGGAATGAACATGGCTCCTTTAATCTCATCCGATAAAAGCGGTTCCGTTTTCCTTATTTCGGCAGTCGATAGCCATTCAGCCTCAAGTCCGGCATTTTGCTGGACATTGATCATGTTCTTCAACTCGGCTACTTGCTCACTCGATAGCGCCACCTTATACATGCCCTTATTCACTAATTCGATGTCTATTCCACTTATGTCTTTTAATTCTTGCGCCAGTGCAGGAAACATCGCCCTGCTTCGACTTGCCAATGTAAAAAGGGGATTATCAGGATCTAACTCGGATTGTGCTCCTAACATCCCAGCTGCAGCACTGGATGCTTTATTGGCAAGTCTGTCTTTTTCCAATAAAAGAACCTTTTTACCTCGCTTGGCTAATTGAAAGGCAATGGATCCACCTATTACTCCTCCCCCAACAATGATTGCATCATATATGGAATTCATATTATGTCTCCTTTCCCAAAGACTTCGCATATTCTTTAACGGCTTCAATCGGATTTTCAGCTTCAAGCACACCTGACATGACCGCAATTCCGTGTGCCCCCGCATCCAGCACGTCTTGGCAATTGAAAGGTGTTATTCCTCCTATCGCAATTATCGGAAGATCGACATTTCTTGTGATTGCATGAAGCTCCTCAACTCCCCTAGGAGGAAGGCCAATTTTTGAAGCCGTTTCAAAAACATGTCCATAAATCGCGTAATCGGCCCCTTTGCTGAATGCGGCTTTCGCTTCATCCATGGAATGGATCGAACAGCCAACATTCATCCCTGGAAAAGCTCCTTTTACGACTTCTGCATCTAAACTATGAAAAGCCAATTGCACACCAAATGCTTTGTGTACCCAGGCTACATCCACCCGGTCATTAATGATGATCTTAGAAAGCGGAATCTTATTATCATGTAATAGCCTCACTGCTCGATAGAGTTCCGAAGCACTCCTATGCTTTTCCCTTAGATAAAAGAAATCAACATGTTCCTGAATGTTTGAAGCGATTTCCACAAACTTTTCAATTGGCTGTTTCCCAGTGGAAATTATATGCAATTCATGTGCATTCATACTAGAACCCCCAACTAGTAAAGTTACAATCTCATAAAAATCAAATAGATACTAACGGGAATTGAATCGATAGGTAAAAGCCGGCCAACAGCAGGATGATAAAATACAGAATGAAACCATGGTCCATTTTTGAAAAACCAAATTCATAATAGTATGTTCGATCCCGAGTGTCTGTAAATCGCTTTGCCTCCATCGCAACCGCGATTCGGTGAGCACGTCTGATGCTTCCGGATAACAACGGGATGGAATAGGCTTTCATTTTAAAATATACCGACCTTATCCCTTTTCCTCTTTCGAAACCGCGTACCTTCATCGCGTTTCGTATCGTTTGGAACTCCTCCATCATGATGGGAATCAGCCTTAATGCCGCCATGAAACTATAGGCATATTTCGGTTTAAGCTTAACTTGCTGCATTAACGAATAAAACAAGTTCACTGGTCTCGTCGTTAAGGAAAAAGTTAAACCAAGGGCCGCAAAGAACAAAGCTCGAAAGCCTACCAGTAATCCCCTCATGAAACTTTCTTCCGTAATCGATATGAGGCCCCACTCAAACCAAAGCGTCTCACCTTGCCCGAATAATATCATTGCAGAAGAGGTGGATATAAAAATGAAACAAAAGGGAATCGACAAAAGCAGGATGCGTTTTATCGAATGCCCGGTAAAAAACAAAAATAATATCAATACGCCAATGGTGATGTTCATCATATAATTCAGGTCATGAATGAATAACGCCACGATGCATAATACAATCAGTACACCAAGTTTAAGGCTTGGATTAATTCCATGGAGCCATGTTTCTGCGTTTGAAACATTCATCTACATGACACTCCTTTTAACTTTGGTCTCGACAAATCCGGCTTGCGCGATGTTTTTATCACTTATTACGTTTCCGCCCTTAACCGTCCAGATTCTGGTTGCAAAGTTTTTTGAAATATGTTCGTCATGAGTTACCATGATCACGGTTATTCCGCGCCTTCGATATTCCTCGAACCATTCCAATAATGCAAAGGTATTTTTCGAATCTTGGCCAAATGTCGGCTCATCCAGGAGAATGATTTTTTTGTCGATTACGATTGATGCTGCTACGCTTAAGCGACGCTTTTGACCCATTGATAATTGAAACGGATGTTTATCCCGATGTGCCTCAAGGCGGAACACTTTAAGCAATGAGCGGACTCTCTCATCTATTTCTTGTTGCGGCCTTTTATCAATACGCAATGAATAAGCAATCTCTTCATATACAGTATTTGCAACGAACTGAAACTCAGGATTTTGAAAGACAAACGTCATATGATCCGTTGGATTTTTCACCATTTTAATGGGGTTCCCCAATAATTCATACATACCTTTCGTTTTTATGAACTGCATCAATGCATGCAAAAGTGTACTCTTGCCCGCGCCATTTTCTCCCCTGATCACAATCCATTCTCCTGAATGGACCTTCAGCTCTTCAACCTTGATTTTTTCCTCTTTATTCCGAAAACCGCTAAATCCTTGCACATCCATAAGAGGTAAACAATCTGTAAATTGGTGTTCCCTAGTGGGTGCATACTTCTGTATATATTCATCCCAAACACCTGGGAACCAAATTCCATGTTCTCTCATTTCATTTTTATATAGGGAAAGAATGGTGTCTCTTGGACCATCAGCTATGATTTGACCGTCACCGTTTAAAAGCACGATTCGTTCGATGAATTCTAAAACATGGTCAATTTTATGTTCGACGATAATAACCGTTTTGTCTTTTCCGACTTCCTTCAACAAGTCCCAGATTTCTTTCGTTCCTTCCGGATCAAGCATGGCTGTCGGTTCATCTAAAAATAGCACTTCTGGTTCAAGGGCCAATACTGAAGCGATTGCCAGACGCTGTTTCATCCCGCCTGATAATGTTTCTATACTTGCATGCCCTAGGTTCAATCCTACATTACGGATTTGATTTTCAATTTTCTCTTTCATTTCTTCTTTAGGGACGGAAAGATTCTCAAGGACAAAGGCAATTTCCTCATCGGCAAATGGCATGCAAAACTGGCTATCAGGGTCTTGAAAAACATACCCCCATGAAGAAGGGCATTTCAATTTCTCCGCTTTCATCGGGACTTCGATGGAATTCGGAATCAATCCGCTTAACACTTGCAACAGAGTGGACTTACCACATCCTGATGGTCCCAACAATAGCACTTTTTCTCCTTGATCAAACGATAGTGATAGGTCCTTGAATATCAAAGATTCATCACCGGGAAATTTCATTCTTAACTTTTCAACAGAAACGATTGGTTCCATGGCCCTCAACCTCTTCTTTTAATCAAGTTCTGCATAATCTTTATTGGAAACCGGACGCACAAGATTAGTTACCCCTGTTGCTTCCAGGACTTTAACTAGATAATAAGCGGTCACACCTGCAAAGAATATGGAACCCACAAACCTCGCTATCATGAATAACGATAGATTCCAAGTAGAAAGAGCACCTATTTCCCCGTATGCAAAATCCATGATAACTGATGCCAGGCAGGAAGCCATCGCAGCTAAAACGGCCACCGGCATATTGAATTTTTTATATTTGAACCCCATGAACACCATTTCCGCGAACAAACCTTGGACCACCCCATATAACAGTACAGTCAGCCCCCATGGGGAACCTAGAAAGAATTCCCCGGAAGCTGCGGCTATCTCCGCCAAAAGTGCCACACCCGGTTTCCGTAAAATGAAAAAGGCGACAGGTCCAGCTATAAACCACATTCCATAAATAAGTTGATCCAGATGTAATCCTAATGGTTTAACGGAATAATAAATCGAACCCCAAAGTATATAAACGATTCCAAATGCTACCGCAATCACGATCGTGACTAATATATCCGTTAATTTCAATCCTTTTTTCATTGTTTCATTCTCCTTTTATACTTCTAATGTTTCCTT
This sequence comes from Peribacillus sp. P4_D6, assembly GCF_056401795.1. Taxonomy (NCBI): domain Bacteria; kingdom Bacillati; phylum Bacillota; class Bacilli; order Caryophanales; family Bacillaceae; genus Peribacillus; species Peribacillus sp. P4_D6. The sequence goes on along the minus strand of NZ_JBFUIQ010000078.1, from coordinate 5,289 downwards.
ATGAACGGGCCATGTCTCTAAACGATAAGCCATTTCCCAAAATGAGTATTCATATTGGCTGCTGAGAATAAAATGCTCTTTCATTCTCACCTTATCTTCTTCAGTTACTTTTTCAGCAATCTCATCCAGTCTCGCAATTTGTTCTTCCACCAAAGTGCGGAACCACTCTCCTCCGTATGCCGCTATCCATTCTTGATAAATTGGCTCTTCGGGCATGCACCCTTGCAGCTTTTCACCTATCTCATAATACAGCCAGTAACACGGCAAGATAGCTGCAATAACATCTCCTAAATGTCCCGAATAAGCCGCACGATACATATGGGAAGTATAAGCATAGGCAGTCGGGGCAGGCTTGAAATCTTCCCGTTCTTCTTTTGTGATGCCTAATCTCTCGGAAAAATTCTCATGAAGCTTCAACTCCGCTTCATATGTTCCTTGTGCATGGCCGGCAAGCCTGCTTGTTGTATGTAAATCCGTAGCTTTGACTGCCCCTAAGGCTTGAACTCTAGCAAAATGAGATAAATAATAGGCATCTTGCATGACATAAAAACGGAAACACTCCAATGGCAATGTGCCATCTCCTATTCCTGCTACAAACGGATGATTAAAACTAGCTTCCCAAATGTGATCAACTTCCTTACGGATTTCCTCTGAAAACTTCATGTCCATTACCTCCAAATTGTATTTTTTCATTGAACGTTACAGAAAAAAACACTTATCACCCCTTTTTTTGCAAACAAAAAACCACTTTCTTAAACGTAAAGAAAGTGGTTGTACTTGAAATAATACAGAAATGTATAGTTCCAGACCCCACTTCCCTACGCTGGTATAAACCAGATCAGGTTCTAAGGGTCTTAAAGTCATACTTCAATCTCAGCTTTTGTGGGTAAAAAATCAACTTTTACCTATAAAGCACCCCTAGTGGTACAAATTGTATATTAAATTCATTTGCCTTTATATTAACACGATAAATCCAATTGTCAAACGTATTAGAAAAGTTTTCTTGATTTAGGGTTACTAAACTTTCAATCTACCATACCCTCATTTCCCGTAGCCTTCAAAGAATTTGATCAAAGGGAGCTCAGTTAGTAGTTTACCCGTGAGTTTAGCCGGTTTACTCGTGAATTCTACGGTTTTACTCGTGAGTTTTGCCGGTTTACTCGTGAATTCTGCTGCTTTACTCGTGAATTTAGCTACTTTACTCGTGAGTTTTGCAATTTTACTCGTGAATTTAATGAATTCACAGTAATCCCCTTTTGAACTTTCCATCAAACCAGCTCACTATTGTGACGCCGGTTAGGGATTTCCCAAAGCAACTTCTCAACTCGCGCCCATCCACCTCATCACCTCCTACTCTTTTATTATGAATTCATTATAGTAAACTTAATATTTTTAAAAACCATATAATTTCATAATGTGAAATTATAGGAAAAAATTATTTTTAATTGTGAACTATCAAAAGATCGCCCCGAAGAAATGACTTTCATTACCGCATTATCAAAAATCAGTGTTAAACTAACCATGATCATTCATATTTCCAGCATAGTTAATAATGGTCTTTTTTTTGGTTCTTGACTCGAATATTTGAAAGTGGTGAGGGAAGTTTCAATTTTTCGTTCCTTTAGAAAGTTCTACCAGTTAATTGTGGATATTCCTTTAAAAAAGAGTGTGGTTTTGAATTACCGCTACGAGGTAAAAGCTGTAATCGGAACAGGAAGCTACGGTATTGTTTATCGTTGCAATGATTTGAAAATGAATGAAAATATAGTGATCAAACAGCTCCGGAAAAGTAAACGCCGCAGCAAAAAAGAGCTGAAACAGTTTGAAAATGAAATTTCCATATTACGAATGTTAAACCACAGAAATATCCCCAAATTTCACGAGAAATTTTCGCAAGATGGAAATGTTTATTTTGTGATGGATTTCATAGAAGGGAATAATTTAGAAGACCATATTTTCTCGAATCAATTAACGTTCAATGAGAAAGAGTCTCTATATTTTCTGGATAAGCTGGTCGATTTAGTATGTTATCTACATGAGCATGACATTTTCCATCAAGATTTACGTATACCGAATATTCTACTTAAGAACCATCAGCCCATTTTGATAGACTTTGGTTTGTCCAAGATGATCAATTCGGACAACCTCGCTAAAGAATCCATTTTGCAGCTGAAAAGGCAGGATTTTTACGACTTGGGGGAAATACTTCTATATGTACTTTATACGACGTACGCTTCCAAAAGTAAAAAAGCACTTCCTTGGACAGAAGAGCTTTCGTTAGAAAAAGAAACCGTGCATATACTGAAAAGGTTATTAAGCATCCAAGAACCTTACTCAGATATTAAAGAAATCTCAATGGACCTGAAGGCTGTATTGAAGTCAAAGAAATTGAATTAGCTGCTGCTGCCGCGCCCTTTTCTTTTGTAGCGGTCACTTCCACTCATGGGATACCTTTTGTAGCCTCGGCTGCTGCTGCTGCTGCCTCGGCGATAATGCCCATGTCTTCGCTCACTGCTGCCTTGGGAAAGTTGTTTGATTTTTTTCATTATTTTCTTCAGCATTTCTTTCACCTCTTTTATTTTGGTTTTAAAGCCTGTTATTCATTTAGCCTAACATAGTCACAGTATAAACCTTATTAATAAGTACTATAATTTTTTTTCATTTGTGTTACAGTCCATTACCGCTTCATGGATTCGGCTTTTTTCATTGTTGGTCATGGGAACGCCCTAATCCCTTCAATTTATGAAACTCCAAATGGCTCTTACAATATACGAATAGATGACAAAGTCGACTTTTTATCTTTTCCATTTCTGAGTCACATTCGGTATATATTATCTGTTTTTCGAATCAGTCAGTAAACAAAAAACCTGGCGCATATTTCATCGCCAGGTTTTTTTCTTCGTTCACCTTTTATTTTACAGCTTCTTTTAATTCCTTACCTGCTTTAAAAGCAGGTACTTTACTAGCTGCAATTTGTATTTCTTCGCCAGTTTGCGGGTTTCTTCCTGTACGGGCAGCACGGTCACGCACTTCAAATGTACCAAAACCAACTAATTGGATTTTTTCATCTTTAGCAAGTGTAGCCGTGATTGTTTCAAACAATGCATCCACTACTTTTTTTGCTTCGTCTTTTGTCAGTTCAGCTTGTGCTGCAACACTGCTCACTAATTCTGTTTTATTCATATGAACACCTCATCCTTTTATTTTGTATAAAATATGTAGAGAAGACAACATAACATATCTTGTATGCCTCTGTCACTTATTATGGCTAAATAAAAGGAATTGCAGCTCAAAATTGATCTTTCTTGCAGATTAAAGGGCCTTGATCAACATACTAAGCACGGTCTGACTCTTGTTCAACTTTCTGCAGTTTCGAGCTGCAGCCATTGATAGATGGTATCCATATCAATGTTTTCTTCCAGATGGGAAGCCAAGAGGTTATACGCTTCCTCCCTGCGCTCCGAGTCGCTTTGAACGTTTTCCTTCACTTCATCCAACCCCTTGTTCCGTCGAATTTGGTTAACCAGTAATCTAGTGAACAAGCGATTATGGAATATTCCATGGAGATATGTTCCCATAACTTGGTTGTCATTGGAAATGGCTCCATCCTCTCTTCCATCCTTCAATAATAGAAAGGGCCTTACTTGTGACTTCAATGTCGTTCTGCCTAAATGTATTTCGAAACCGTTAAGATTCATTTGACTTTCCATTATCCCAGCAGAAAGGACACCTTCCATTTGTACCGTCTTCTTTTCTGCTTGAAAGACGGTTTCCACCGGAAGAAGCGAAAGCCCTTCTGCGTTCTCACCATCACCCTCGATAGCATCAGGATCGAAAAGTTTAGTCCCTAGCATTTGAAAACCGCCGCATATGCCGAAGATCATCGTTCCTTGTTTCCGCCGTTCATCGATGGCCCGATCAAATCCCATACGTTTCAACCACTCTAAATCTTCCATCGTGTTTTTTGTACCCGGCAAAATTAGCAGATCGGGATTACCTAACTCATGGACACTGCTAACAAGTCGGACACCTACTCCGGGTTCATCGAAAAAAGGATCCACATCTGTAAAATTGGAGATCCGCGGAAATCTCAGGACGGCTACATCGATCGGAAACTCAGCCTTTTTAGGTTTTTTAAAACGTAAGGAAGAGAGGGCAAGTGAATCTTCCGCTTCAATATTCACGTCTAGATAGGGCAGCACCCCGAGGACCGGAATCCCGGTTTCCTTTTCCACCCATTCAATGCCATCGTCCAACAATTCACGCATGCCACGAAATTTATTGATGATGATCCCCTTTACACTATCTCGTTCATCTTGATCCAATAAGGCAAGTGTCCCGATAATGGACGCAAATACTCCACCACGGTCAATATCGGCCACTAAAATGACAGCTGCATCCGTGAGCTTAGCSATTCGCATATTTGCAATATCCCGGTCCTTAAGGTTAATTTCAGCAGGACTTCCTGCCCCTTCGAGTACTATGATGTCATATTCATCTTGTAGTTTTTCCACCGATTTACGGATGATGGGCATGGCTTCCTGGACAAATTGGGACCGATAGCTTTTTGCATTCATATCAAGAAAATGCTTTCCGTGAACGATCACTTCCGAAACCATATCCTGCTTTGGTTTCAGTAATATCGGATTCATATCAGTCGTTGCCGTTATCCGTGCTGCTTCCGCCTGTACTCCCTGAGCCCGTCCGATTTCACCGCCATCCAAGGTTACATAAGAATTCAAAGCCATGTTTTGTGATTTGAAAGGGACGACACGTAATCCTTTATTGGAAAACACCCGGCAAAACGCCGTGCAAATCAAACTTTTCCCTACATCGGATGACGTCCCTTGTATCATGATGGATCGTGCCTTCATTACGCTCACCCCCTAAAACTCTAATCCTTTGACTGCACCGATACCTTCGTCATAATAATGCTTGGTCGCCTCGATCGATGAAACCAAATCCGCCATTTCCATAAGCTCTGGCTTGGCGTCCCTGCCGGTAATGACTATATGCATATGAGCGGGACGATTTCGAATTGCATCGATGACTTCAGCCAATGGCAAGACATCATCAATCGGGAATTTGGAAATGGCTAAAGCATTGTTTAGCTCATCCAAAACAAGTAAATCAATGYCCGGATCAGCAAGGGCCAGTTTCACCTTTTCCCAAGCTAACGCCAATGCATTGCGGTGCTCTTCCGGGGTTTTGGTCCATGTGAAACCAATACCTAGCTGTTCCATTTTAACTCCTAATTTTCCCAATGCCAATGCTTCCCCATATGTACGC
>NZ_JBFUIQ010000077.1:0-19359 GCF_056401795.1 Peribacillus sp. P4_D6 | reverse complement strand
TCTGATTTGTGCCGCTTTTTCAACCAAACAAAAACGCCTTTTATTTATGGGATTTGCTGCAAAATCCAATAAATAAAAGGCGTTTAATTTTTTTAACCGGCGTAAAAAGATTTGAAGTTGCCGATTAGAAAAAATCACGAAGCAACTTCTTCCTGTCCTTTACCTCCAGACGGAGAGTTCCTATTTATATTTAGCGGCTCTAGCCTTTATAAGGTCAATAGTTACCCTGAGTCTTAACAACCGGTATTACCCTACCCCTGTCAAGAAGCTTTATGTTCGAGGCGCAGCTTATCGGCAACCATGGCAATGAATTCGGAATTTGTAGGTTTTGCCTTTGTCATACTTACGGTATAGCCGAAAAGAGATGATATGGATTCTATATTTCCACGGCTCCATGCCACTTCAATCGCAKGCCGGATAGCACGTTCAACTCGGCTGGCCGTAGTATTGTATTTTTTTGCGATATCCGGATATAAAACTTTGGTGATGGAACCCAATAATTCAATATCATTATATACCATGGATATGGCTTCCCTTAAATACAAATAGCCCTTAATATGTGCAGGCACTCCAATCTCGTGAATGATGCTGGTGATGCTTGCATCAAGGTTCTTCGGTTTGGATTCATTTTGGGGACGATAGCTAAATTGACTATGATTTTTTAAAACCGCCTGCCCTTTACCGCTTACCTGACGGATGTGATTGGCCAGATTTTCCATATCAAATGGTTTCAGGATGAAATAAGACGCACCCAAATCAACTGCTTTTTTCGTAACATCTTCTTGACCAAAGGCAGTAAGCATTATCACATTAGGCATGGCACCCCGTTTTACTTCACGAAGTTTCTCAAGTACACCTAACCCATCTAAATGAGGCATGATAATATCGAGGATCAAAATATCCGGATCAACGCTTTCTAGCATACCCAGGCAATCTTGACCGTTATGTGCCACCCCAATCACTTCCATGTCTTCCTGTGCAGAAATGTATTCTTCCAGAAGGCCAACAAGTTCTCTATTATCATCTACAACGCACACCTTAATTTTTTTCACGCTTGATTTCCTCCTCAACTACAATTGGTCTTTTTTTCTATATGACTAAATTCTATTGTAATTGAACTTTTCGACAATGGAAACTAAATTCCTTTTATTTTTGAAAAAATATAAGGAATTCAATATTATTCTCCGGATATCTCTTGTTTTCGACTTCGTTTGCTATTGGAATAAACCGTTTGTCGAAAAATCTTCATATCGTTTTCATTTTATCACATCGTTCCAAAAAAACCTCTATTTTTTGAAGAAATCAAAATTAATTCCGACCTAAACCTATGCTAATCATAATTTTCCATTAAAAAGGGGCATCCAAAAGGATACCCGGATTCTTAGCTTGCCTTTTCATAATTATCTTTGTCGTATATATTTATACCGGCTTCGTTTAACATCCATTCGATATGGACTCCATACCCACTTGTAGGATCATTAACGAATACATGGGTGACTGCACCGATTAATTTCCCATTTTGAATGATAGGACTGCCGCTCATACCTTGAACGATCCCACCCGTTTTTTGAAGCAATTCTTTATCCGTCACTTTTAAGACCATTCCTTTGATTGCAGGAAACTTCTGTGGGATGGAACTGACGATTTCGACATCGAATTCCTCCACTTCAGAACCATTCACCACTGTAAGGATTTTTGCTGGCCCTTCCTTTACCTCATGGGAAAGGGTGATGGGGAGTGGTTTGTCGTTAATTCCATTTTTAAAATCTTGATTTAATTTCCCAAAAATGCCAAAGGGACTATTGCGATTGATATTTCCTATTTTTTCTTTATTGGAAGAAAAGCGTGCCAATTTTTCTCCCGGATCACCATTGCTTCCTTTTTCGATGGATGTGACCGTCGATTGAACGATCTGTCCGTCCTTAACAACAATCGGCTTTTTTGTATCCATATCGGATATGACATGTCCCAACGCCCCATATTTTTTTGAATCCGGGTGATAAAACGTCATCGTTCCGATGCCAGCTGCCGAATCACGGATATACAAACCCAATTTGTAAGTTCCTTCATTCTTATCTTTTAGCGGTAATAAGGTACTATGAAGCACTTTATTATCACGGTTAATGACAATTTTCAACGCCTCACCCTTTTCACCTGCCTGCTGAACAAAAGGGGTTACATCCCCCATCTTCTTTATCGTCTGACCATTGATTTCAGTAATAATATCACCGATTTCAATTTTCGCTTTTTCTCCCGGTGATTTTTTCCCCTGCGCCGTATCAATAAGATGATGACCTACTACGAGCACCCCAAGAGTATTAAGCTTCACTCCAATGGATTGGCCTCCAGGCATGACCCTAAAGTCTTTTAACACCCTGATGTCGACCTTTTTGGCAGGCAAGCCTGCTACATCGAGTAACACTTCATTCGTACCTGGTTTCTCGGCACCAAGCGTAATCGAAGCTTGTTCATCATGAAGTGAAATTCCATCACTGGATCCCGAAGTTTTTGCAGAAACAGGCAATGATTTGGAAATACTATATTGACTTCCTTCAAATAGTACAAGATGATTTGGAATTAAAAAATATTCACGAGATGGCTGGTATAACCCTAATGTTAATAGCGAAACAAGGAGAATTCCACCGATGATCCTGTTTATCCATATAAATTTCAATCCATTCACTCTCCTCGCTCTCTGAAACTTTATGGCTACACCTTTAATTTAGCCCTCATGACAGTCATTTATAACAGGTGCAAAAAATAAAAGCTATCCGTTTTTGGATAGCTTTACAATGAATGCTTATGATAAGTTTAAATAATCTTCTTACAGGCCCATCAAGATGTAATCTTCAGCCTTTTGGCCAGCTGGATTAATTCATTGGCATGTTGTTTCGTCAAGTCCGTAATCTCTACTCCCGAAATCATCCTGCCAATTTCTTTTATTTTTTCAGTTTCAATTAGCGGCTTGACCGAGGTATTCGTGCGTCCSGCCCTTACATTTTTCGCTATAAAAAGGTGAGTATCCGCCATGGCTGCCACCTGTGGCAAATGGGATATGCACAATACTTGTGATCCAGTTGCCACTTTATAGATCTTTTCGGCAATGGATTGTGCAACCCGTCCGCTCACACCTGTATCCACTTCATCAAATATAATGGACGTTATCCCTTGATGCTTGGAGAAAATGCTTTTCAAAGCCAGCATGATCCTCGACAGTTCTCCACCAGATGCGATTTTAGAAAGAGGTTTTAACGGTTCACCTGGATTGGTGGAAATATAAAATTCCATTGAATCCAGCCCTGACTGATTAATCCCCCTATCTGACAATTCATCGAAAGTATAGGCTGTCTGAAGGAAATGAGGTTCAAAAATTGTTTTTTCCATATATAGATCCTTTAATTCCTGATGAATCTTTTTGGTTAGCTGCTGAGCGAATTTCTGGCGAAGTTCAGACAGATTCTTTGCTTCGACGATAAGATCTGCCTTGATGGATTTCATTTCCTTTTCAAGCTTCGCGATATGGGTTTCCCTATTTTGCAGCTTTTCGACTTCTTCTTCAATTGCGGCCCCATATTCCAGGATTTCCTCGATGGTCCGTCCGTATTTACGCTTTAATTGATTTATTTCATTAAGTCGACTTTCAATGAATTCCACACGTTCTGTATCATAATCCAAAGAGTCCAATTGGTCCCGGATGTTTGACACAGCCTCTTCGAGCAGGAAGTAGCTATTTGAAACGGTTTCAGAGCTGTGCTTTAAACCTTCATCAAGCCCTGCCGCTTCCTCCAAATTATTCATGGCTACGGAAAGCCAATCAATTGCATGCTGCTCACCATTTAAAGCATTATAACTGGTTTGCAGCGCTTCATGGATTTTTTCGAAATTATTAATTTTCTTCCGTTCTTCCATCAATTCTTCATCTTCGCGTAATTTCAAATCAGCTTTTTGGATTTCATCGAATTGAAACTGGATCAAATCAAGGCGGTGGACCATTTGCTGTTCATTTTGGCTCAAACCATTCAATTGTTTAGAAKCGGTTTCATACCGTTTATATAGCTTTTGGTATTCAGTGAGTGCAGATGCGATTTTTTCACCGCCGAATTGATCGAGCAGCGGAAGATGGAGTCGTTCATCCATTAATTCCTGATGTTCATGCTGACCATGGATGTCTATCAATGTTCGCCCTATCTCACGCAAAGTGGAAATCGTCACCAGCTTCCCATTTACCCTGCAAACGCTTTTACCGCTTTGTGAAATATCCCTTCGAAGTATCGCCATCCCATCATTCATATCCAGGCCAAACTCTTCCGCTTTGGCAAAGACCGGGTGTTTTTCATCTTCAATTTGAAATAATCCTTCTATTTCAGCCTTCGACTCACCATGCCGAATGAACTCTGCAGAACCACGTCCCCCAACCAACAGATGAACGGCATCTATTATGATTGACTTCCCTGCCCCTGTTTCTCCTGTCAAGACCGTCAAGCCTTTCTCAAATGAAACGGACAGGCTGTCTATGATCGCAAAATTCCTAATCGATAGTTCTGTTAACAAACTAGATCACCTCACAACATTATTAGAGCATGTCCAAGAATTTGCCGGAAATGATCTTTGCATCTTCCTCGGAACGGCAGATAATTAAACAAGTATCGTCGCCGCCGATCGTCCCGAGTATTTCTTGCCAATTTAAATTATCAATCAATGCACAGATGGCTTGGGCATTACCCGGGAGCATTTTCATAACCAGCAAATTGTTGGCTGAGTCAATGCGTACAAAGGCATCGACAAGGATTCTCTTTAATTTTTGAAGTGGATTGAAACGTTGGTCGGCCGGCAGACTGTATTTATACCTTCCATCCGTTAAAGGAACTTTTACAAGGTGAAGCTCTTTAATATCCCTTGAAACGGTGGCTTGAGTTACATTGTATCCAGCTAATTTCAATTCTTCAACTAACTCATCCTGTGTTTCGATATCATTATTCGTTATAATGTCCCTTATTTTTATATGTCGTTGTCCTTTATTCATAAGTAGAAGCACCTCTTCTCAACTGTTGCTCATTTAATGGTAATGGTATCACTTTCAATATTAATGTTATCGGATTTTTATGCAATTGTACAACTTTTTTCTCTAAAATGAATACAAGTCTAATTTTTGCACTTACCTATTTTATGTATCCACTCATAAATGATTCAATTCCATGACGACAATGCATAGTCAAAAAGCTCCTTTAGCCAACCATTCAGCCAAAGGAGCCATACAAAGTTCTAGCTATTCTTTTTTAAATTGGGCATGGGCCTCTCCAACGATGTCATCAACCGTTTTCGAAAGCAATAATGCTCCATCTTCCTTCGGCCCTTGCCAGTGTAAGTGAAGTAAGAATTCAATATTTCCATCACCGCCGGTAATCGGTGAGAAGGAGGCATCCTTAATATCATAGCCTTCCTTTAAAGAAAAAGAAATGATCTTATCCAACACTTGTTTATGGATTTTGGGATCACGAACAATCCCCTTTTTACCCACTTGATCCTTCCCGGCTTCGAATTGCGGTTTAACCAAGGCAACGACATCACTATTCGGGACGAGCAAGGTCTTTAGTACCGGTAAAATTAACGTAAGCGAGATGAAGGAAACATCAATGCTTGCGAAGTTTGGCATCTCCCCGTCGAGATCGGCGGGTGTAACATAACGGAAATTGGTTCTTTCCATTACTTTTACCCGCTCATCCTGCCTAAGCTTCCAGGCAAGTTGATTATAGCCGACATCAAGCGCATAAGACATTATGGCGCCATTTTGCAAAGCACAATCCGTAAACCCGCCAGTTGATGATCCGATATCAAGCAGTATTTTTCCATTCACTTGTAAATCGAATTCCCTTAATGCCTTCTCAAGTTTAAGACCGCCTCTTGAAACGTAAGGCATGACTTTTCCTTTGATCGTGAATTCTAGATCGACCGGCACTTTTTCCCCCGGTTTTTCGTATCTCTCTTCATTCGCGTAGACAAGGCCTGCCATAACCATACGCTTCGCTTTTTCACGTGTATCGGCCAAGCCTTGTTCTACAAGTAATACATCCACTCTTTCTTTCATCACTTTCATATTTTCAGGCCCTTTTTTCTTTTTTGGGTGTTATCATTTTAATCTTTTTGATGGCTGTCTCAGTCGTCAGACCGATTTCTTCAAGAAGTTCATCGACGCTTCCATGTTCAATGAAATAATCAGGTATCCCCATTCGATCTATAATTGCCCCATAAAATCCTTGATCATGAGCATATTCAAGAACAGAACTACCAAAACCACCTTGAAGAACCGCTTCTTCTATTGTCAGGATTGGCATTTTTTCACCAAGGAGACTGCTTAGCATGTTCTCATCCAAAGGCTTAATGAACCGGGCATTGACCACCTTCACTGAATAATCCTCTTTCTCGAGCAGTTCTGCCGCTTCAAGAGCCATGGGAATCGTTGTGCCGAAAGTTAAGATGGCAGCATCCGTTCCTTCTTTAAGAACTTCCCACGAACCGATCGGAATCTGCTGTAATTCAGCATCCATCTCTACTCCCCAACCATTCCCACGAGGGAAACGCATGGCAATCGGACCATCATTATATTTTAAGGCCGTATTGACCATATGCTGGCCTTCGTTTTCATCTTTCGGCATCATCAGCACCATATTCGGTACGTGGCGCAAGAAAGCAATGTCGAAAACGCCTTGATGCGTTTCACCGTCGGAACCAACCAATCCGGCACGATCGATTCCTATGAATACGTTCAAATTTTGACGGCAAATATCATGCACCACCTGGTCATAAGCCCTTTGCAGGAAGGTTGAATATATAGCCAGGAATGGTTTCATTTTTTGCGTTGCCAATCCGGCTGCAAAAGTTGCAGCATGCTGCTCGGCAATCCCTACATCATAGAAACGCTCTGGGAACTCTTGAGAGAAGCCCACCAATTTCGAACCTACGGGCATTGCAGGTGTAATCGCGACAATCCGCTCATCGTCACGGGCTAGCCTGCTGACAGTATCGCTTACGAGAGCGCTCCAAGCAGGACCCTTACTAGGGGATTTCACGAAATCACCTGTCTCGATCTTATATGGGCCAGTCCCATGCCAGTTCCCGGTTGTGTCCAACTCGGCAGGTGAATATCCCTTGCCTTTTTTCGTGATGACATGCAGCAGGACCGGTCCCTTCGTTTTCTTGGCATATCTTAAATTCTCAAGCAATTCTTCATAATTATGTCCATCTACTGGTCCAAGATAAGTGAATCCGAGTTCTTCGAAAAAGATTCCTGATACCAATAAATATTTCATGCTATCCTTCAAACGTTCAGCTGTAGCCGCAAGTTTACCACCGACTGCAGGAATTTTTTTCAAAAGCAGCTCCAATTCATCTTTTGCCCAGTTATATTTACCTGCTGTCCGCAATCTTCCCAATATCGTGTGTAAGGCACCTACATTGGGGGCTATGGACATTTCATTATCATTCAGGATAACGATCATGTCCTTTTTTTCATCACCGATATGATTCAACGCTTCAAGCGCCATCCCCCCTGTTAGGGCACCGTCTCCGATTACAGGCAAAATAAAGCTGTTTTCCCCTTTGATATCACGGGCAGCCGCCATCCCCATTGCAGCTGAAAGGGAAGTCGAACTGTGACCGGTTTCCCAAACATCATGGGGGCTTTCAATCATTTTAGGAAAACCGCAAAGACCTTTATATTTCTTTAAGGTGTCGAACTCTCCTGCTCTGCCAGTCAGGATTTTATGGACATAGGATTGATGTCCGACATCCCATAAAATTTTATCATTCGGACTGTCGAATTCTTTATGCAAGGCTATAGTCAACTCGACGACACCTAAATTGGGACCAATGTGCCCACCGGTCACCGATAATTTTTCCACAAGGAATTTCCGTACTTCCACACTTAACTCGACAAGTTCTTCATTATTCATCTTCTTCAAAAAAGAAGGGTCTTTTATAGATAGAAGATCCAAACAGGACCACTCACTTTCTGTCATTTTCGGTGGTTAGCATAAACAAAGCCTCATGAAAGAGGACTATGGAAGACTTGACCGAAAAATTGGTTTTAAGTTAAAAAATAGCCGCCAACACCCAGGTGATTTCGGCGGCTTATTATACCTATTTTATCACGTATCTCAATTAAAAAATTCATTTTGATTTTCACATATTTTTGCACAATGAGTATACCACAAAACCTCAATTGATAACAAATTTAGCCACAATCAATGATTACGGTTCGCAATTAAATCAGTTAGTTCATTCAACAAACCCGTTTGTAAGGTTGTTTTACCTAAAGCGGCATGGGCAAGTTCTATATGATGTTCCAACTTTTGCTTTGCCCCTTGAAGGGTTAGTAAAGAAGGATATGTGCTTTTATGATTCCCCACATCACTGCCAACCGGCTTGCCGATCAACTCGACTGACCCTTCAATATCCAGAATATCATCGCGAATTTGAAAAGCAAGCCCCAGGTGGTATGCAAAGTCACGTAAATGCAGTTGCTGTTCTTCACTCGCCCCTGCTAATATAGCACCGGAAAGGATGCTTGCAGTCAATAACTTCCCTGTTTTATGTTCATGTATATACTCCAATTCCTGAAGGGTCAGCTGTTTATTCTCACCTTCCATATCGGCAACTTGCCCCCCAACCATTCCTTCGGCTCCGGCGGACTTCGCAATTTCACTTACAAGGTTCAGCTTCATTTCAGCCGTGACCTCGGGATTGGTCATATCCGTCACCAATTGAAAGCTATAAGTAAGAAGTGCATCACCTGCCAGTATGGCCACCGCTTCACCGAACACTTTATGATTCGTCGGTTTTCCGCGGCGGAGATCATCATCATCCATTGCCGGAAGGTCATCATGAATCAAAGAATATGTATGAATCATTTCAATGGCAGCCGCTGCAGGAATCCCTATCCTCAAGCTTTTTCCAAAGGCCTCCAAAACCGCAAAGACCAATAATGGGCGAATCCGTTTACCCCCTGCCTGCAGTGAATAGATCATGGCTTCTTTGACTACTGCCGGGGCTTTAAGTTTATTGACATATTCGACGATTTCCCGTTCTATAATTGCCTTATATTCATTAGAAAACATTTCAAAGGACGCCGTACCCATGTCATTCTTCCTCCTGTACAGCAAAGTTTTCAAGTTCCCCATCTTCGCGTAAAATTTGAGTCAACTGATCTTCAACAGCCTTAAGCTTTGAATGGCAAAGCCTTGATAAATCCATCCCTTGTTTATATATTGAAATGGCTTCTTCCAAGGGCACATCGCCTTCTTCCAACTGCTCTACAATTTTTTCGAGATTCTCCATCGCTTCTTCAAATGTAGCTTCCTGTTTTTTTGTCATGATTCAATCCGCTCCTTAATTTCTTTAATTTCACATTCAAGAGTTCCATCTTTTATCGAAACCGCTATCTTATCCCCTTTTGATACTTGCTGTGTACTTTTTACTAATGTCTCATCCTCAGCAAAAACCAATCCATAGCCCCGTTCCATGATTTTTAGTGGACTGAGAGCAGATAAAGTGGCTGTAATATGGACGAACTGCTGAGATTTATGCCGATAGATGGCTTCCATGGCCCTCCGTAAAACCTTTGCATGCTGCTGCAGTTCATCTTTCGCATTTTTCACCGCTTGTTCAGGATGCTGCTTTTTCAAAATATCGTTCAGCTGATTCAGCTCATCTCTCTTTTTCATGAAATATCGCGTGCTGGTCCTCCCTAGCCTGTCCATCGTCTTGTCTAGTTGTTCCAGCTTCTGTTCGTACATTTTATGTGGGTAACGGAAGGCATAAGACCTCTCCATCCTGGTCAAACGGGTTCGTTCAAAATTCACTGCTTCTTGAATGGAGCGGGTCAATCGATTCTTGCGGTTCATCAGGCGTTCGAGTATTTCATTCAAGTGAGGAACCGCTAACTCTGCTGCACCAGTCGGTGTAGGAGCACGCATATCGGCGACAAAATCAGCAATCGTAAAGTCGGTTTCGTGACCGACAGCAGAAATTACAGGTATATCGGAATCATATATAGATTCAGCCACTATCTCCTCATTAAAGGCCCATAGTTCCTCGATCGACCCGCCGCCCCTTCCGACAATGAGAACATCGCTTTCCGCCCTTTCGTTCGCCATGGAAATTGCCTTGGCAATCGATTTAGCGGCATTATTCCCTTGTACAAGTGCTGGATAAACGATGATCTTGGCGATCGGATATCTCCGCTTGATGGTTGTCAGGATATCTCTTAATGCAGCTCCGGTCGGCGAAGTTATGACCCCTACAGACTTAGGGTACTGCGGGATCGGCTTCTTGTGTTCGGCCAAAAACAAGCCTGCTCCCTCCAGCTTTTTCTTCAGCTGTTCATAAGCTAGATATAAATCCCCCACACCATCAGGGGCCATGCTTTTCACATAAAGCTGATACTGTCCTCCAGCTTCATATAATGATATATCACCCTTAACAAGTACCTTCATGCCATTTTCAGGAAGGAATTTCATGCCTTTATTATTGGCGGCAAACATGACGGAGAGAAGTCGTGCCTTCTCATCCTTTAAAGTAAAATACATATGTCCGCTTGTATGTTGTTTAAAATTTGAAATTTCACCTTTTATGTATACATTTTGCAAATGGGGGTCGGCATCGAACTTCCTTTTGATGTACTTCGTTAAAGCCGACACACTCAAATATTGTTGGTTGCTCATATAATGTCTCCTTCCGATGGAAATCGGATATAAAGAAAACTCACCTATAGATTATCATAAATCCATGAATGGAAAAAAAGCGGTCTCCCGTTATTATAAAACAAGAGGTCCGCTTCTTTAAAATAATTTAACGTTTTTTTCAGCTTTTTAATGCTTGCTTGTTTGATTCAAGAGCTTTTTGAGCAGATTTGACCGTGTTCTTCATAAGCATCGTAATCGTCATGGGACCAACGCCTTTAGGAACAGGTGTAATGTATGAAGCCTTATTTTTCACTTCATCAAACGCCACATCACCGCAAAGCTTCCCTTCATCATTCCTGTTCATTCCRACGTCAATGACGATTGCGCCTTCTTTAATATGGTCACTCGTGATCGTATCCCTCTTTCCGACCGCTGCCACAACGACATCGGCTTGCTTGGTATAATAAGCAAGATCCTTTGTCCGTGAATGACAGTATGTAACGGTTGCATTTGCGTTTAAAAACAATTGTCCGGCTGGTTTTCCGACGATATTACTTCTCCCTACGATGACAACATGCTTACCTTCAAGGTCATATTCGATATACTCAAGCATCACCATGACGCCGTACGGAGTACAAGGTAAAAATGCATCTTGTCCCGTCATCATCCGCCCAATATTAATCGGGTGGAATCCATCTACATCCTTTTCAGGGGAAATCGCTTCAATGATCGCCTTTTCCTGAATATGTCCAGGCAAGGGCAGCTGCACCAATATACCATGAATGCTGTCATCCTGGTTTAATTCAGCAATGCTCTGAATTAATTCCTCCTGAGATAGATCCGCAGGTTTTTTAATTAGTACGGAATGCATACCCAAGTCCTCACATGCCTTTTGCTTATGGCGCACATAAGTTTGAGATGCTTGATTGTCACCCACCAGGATTACAGCTAAACCCGGAACGACATTTTTTTCACGTAACTGTTGAACTTCCTTACTGATTTCCTGCCTAACTGACTCTGCAATTTCTTTACCATTAATGATTTGAGCTGACATGTGTTTATTCCTCCCAAGTTAATTTTGCTAAAGAAATTGCTGAGAGAATCCTTGTTCAAGGCTGCAGCTTTAGCTGCCGCTTTTCACCTTCACTTTGGATAAAACGGCATTTACAAAGCTGCTTGATTGATCATCACCGAATTTCTTAGCAATTTCAATAGCTTCATTCATTGCAACACTTACAGGAACATCTTCACTGTGAACCATTTCATAAACCGCGATCCGCAGTAAATTCCGATCAATGTTCGCCAGTCTTTCCAACGTCCAATTCTCTAAATTGTCCCTGATCATTCCATCAATTTGTTCACGATTTTCCGTTATCCCCATTACTAATTTCTTGAAATAATTATCAGTGGGAGCACCATCCAGTACGCTTTCCATTGCTTCTTCTGCATTCGAGTTGGCAATATCTATCTGATATAGTGCTTGAAGGGATTTTTCACGGGCTTCTCTTCTTTTCATAATCTTACTCCTTTTACATCTACTATTATATATGAAAATGCTAGAACAAACGAACATTAAATAACATTTTTTCAAAAATATTAAGATTCTCGCCATATTTTTTATAAAAACAAGCTAAATCCCACTAAATTAAAGGCCAAAATATTCAATATCTTGATTCAAGATTACATCTCAAGATTACTTTCCATTTAAACGGCCAACACAGTCCCATACTTTTTGAAAGTGTCAAAAAGCTCTTGCCTAGCTTTCATGCTCATATTTCACCTTTTACACTCTAACAGAAATCACCCTTGAATTAAAGGGAAATTTCCAGACACCGCCTTATTATGTTCATTTAAATTTAATATTATAAGCAGGCTCCAAAAACGGGTATCTTGGAGTTTACTTTCAAAAAAACAAAAACCCGGCTTTTTGCCGGGTTTTTGCTGGTGTGAATCGAATGAAGCCCACTTACACTTCTTGTTCGTAATCCGCTTCTTGTTTAGCGTTTTCAAACGCAATGCCCACTACATGAATGTTCACTTCGCCAGCGTCGATAGCGGTCATATTCAACAAAGCTTCACGAATGTTATCTTGCACTTCCTGAGCAACTTTCGGAATTGAAACACCAAACTTCATGACACAATAAAGTTCGACTTTGATGGATTCTCCCGTTAAGTCCACTTTAACACCTTTACCGTGGTTCTTTTTACCAAGCTTTTCAACAACACCCGTAGCGAAATTCCCGCGCATATGTGCAACACCTTCAACTTCCGATGCAGCGATACCCGCAATCACCTCTATCACCTCAGGCGCAATCTCAACTTTGCCCAGCCCACTATTATAATCATTCATTTCGAGTAATTGGCCTTCCATTTCACTCATTCAAAAGCACCTCCTGTCTTCCTTTACATTATGAGTTCATTACATCATATATTTCAAGGAATTTGGTATTAAATTCCCCGGAAACAAATTGTTCATGCTGAAGTAACTTAATATGGAAAGGAATTGTGGTACTGATCCCTTCAATGACAAACTCACCCAAGGCGCGTTTCATCTTCTCGATTGCCTCTTCCCTAGTCGGTGCATGGACAATCAATTTAGCGATCATGGAATCGTAATACGGCGGTATCGAGTACCCAGGGTATGCCGCAGAATCCACACGAACTCCGTAGCCGCCTGGAGGTAAATACATTTGAATCTTACCTGCGGAAGGCATGAAATTCTTTTCTGGATTTTCGGCATTGATCCGGCATTCGATAGACCATCCGTTATAAGTGACATCCTCTTGCGAAAGCGAAAGTTTGTTGCCTGAAGCAACTTTAATCTGTTCTTTAATCAAATCCACGCCCGTTACCATTTCTGTAACTGGGTGTTCAACCTGGATACGTGTATTCATTTCCATAAAGTAGTATTTTCTATTCACATAGTCATAAATAAATTCTACTGTTCCGGCTCCTGAATAGTTTACGGCAAGTGCAGCCGTCACAGCGGCCTGCCCCATTTCCGCACGTATTTCACCATCCAACGCCGGTGACGGGGTTTCTTCAACAAGTTTTTGCAAACGTCTTTGGACCGTACAATCACGCTCACCTAAATGGATGGCGTTGCCATGATTATCTGCCATGACCTGTATTTCAACGTGACGGAAGTCCTCGATGAACTTTTCAATATACACGCCAGGATTCCCGAATGCCGTCGCGGCTTCCTGTTGTGTGATGTTAATGCCCTTAATGAGATCTTCTTCCGTCCTTGCGACGCGGATACCTTTACCGCCTCCGCCTGCAGTAGCTTTGATGATGACTGGATAGCCCATTTCATTAGCTAGTGCTACACCCTCATCCGTATCTTTGATTATGCCTTTAGAACCTGGCACGATCGGTACACCAGCTTTGCGCATGGTTTCCCTTGCTACGTCCTTTGTACCCATTTTATTGATCGCTTCAGGGCTAGGACCGATGAAAATGATATTGCATTCACGGCATAGCTCGGCAAAGTCGGCATTTTCAGCTAGGAAACCATATCCCGGATGAATTGCATCGGATCCCGTTTTCTTGGCAGTGCTGATAATGTTGGTTTTATTTAAATAACTGTCTTTTGATAATTTAGGACCGATGCAATATGCTTCATCAGCAATTTGAACATGTAATGCTTCTTTATCTGCTTCTGAATAGACAGCAACAGTCTCGATTCCTAACTCCTTGCATGCCCGGATGATACGGACAGCAATTTCCCCGCGATTGGCAATTAATACCTTTTTAATCATTTAGAAACAGCTCCTCATTCCGGCTTTACTAAAAATAATGGTTGACCATATTCTACAAGCTGACCTTCTTTTACAAGGACTTCAACGATTTCACCGCTTACTTCAGCTTCGATTTCATTGAAAAGTTTCATGGCTTCCACGATGCAGACGATGGAATCCCCCGTTACTTTATCGCCTGCTTTTACGTATGCAGGTGAATCCGGTGCAGGAGATTGGTAGAATGTCCCTACCATAGGGGAAGTGATTTTATGTAAATTTTCCTGTTCAGTGACGGCTGCAGCCGGTTTTGCAGGTTCAACAGCTTTCGCTACTTCAGGGGCAGGGGCCGCTGCGGGCTTAGCCTCTACAGCTGCATTGGCTTGAACAACATCTGGAGCAACTGCTGCTTGGTGTAATACTGTACCCGTTTCGGTTTTTTTCAATTTAATTTTCGTTCCTTCATTTTCGAAAACGAATTCACCGATATTTGATTGATCGACTAACTTAATAATTTCACGAATTTCTTGCACTTTCATTTTGTGGCACCCCTTGTCTAATTTAATATGAGTTTGTGAGGCAATAATATTTTATGTAACCCTACCCTTAGCTTATCCTACTTTGTCCAATACTGCACAAAGTAGCCGCTTTCTTTACGCGAATGCGAATAAACTGACTACAAACCCCATCTGTATTATAACAGATATTTCACTTTCTCAAAATATTGTTTCCCTAAGAAAATTGAAAAGTTTATGACCAGCTTCTAACATCATACAATATTAGCTTATACAAATTCAATGATAGATTAATTGTTACTGAATATCCATACTTCCATCTTACACCTTTATTATAATATTGTGAATATATATCAACTTGGGCACCTTAACGCTTGCTCTTTAATTTTGCATTTCATTCCTGGAAAACCAGCCATAATATCCATTGTAATTACTTTTCTAGAATATTACGGATGATCATTATCACCATTTCTATTTGAGTTCCTGATTCCAATCGACATAAAAAAGCTTTTCCTCTAAAGTTTCCAGGTTTGTGAGATCGTTTAAAAAATCATAATAAAAAAGCCTCCCATTTTTTTATTAAGGGGGCTTTCAAATTTTTATGAGGTTGAACTGTTCTGTATCAGTCACTTTTTTCTGTATGTGTGTTTACTTTTCCGGTTGGAAATCGACCACTACATTTTGTGCATCGCTCACTTCTTTCCTTACGAGGCGGATAATGTTATTTGCCTCTGTTTTCGTTTGTTTATCCGCCTTGACACTCACCTTAACATCCGTTCCGTCCACCCGGACCAGTGCGGCATTGTAATCCATGGCAACAATTAAGTTTTCGATGATATTTTCTTTCACTTTCGTTTCACTTAATTGTTCGATTTTTGCATAAGCCTCGTCTCTTTCTTCAGCTGATAGTTCTGTGTTGCCCATCTTTGCAGTCAATTCTTCATTCAGCTTCGCCCGTTCATCTTCAATCTGCATCCTTAACGATTCGAACTCATCTCCAGATGCAATGGTTACAGAGGAACCTTCTGTATTTTTGGAAGTTTCTTTTTCACTTTTGTTTTCCCCTTTTGTCTCTGCTTTGTTCTCTGTTTTATTTTCTTCCTTTTCCATTTGCTCTGTTGCCGTCATATCGGCGGCATTTTCTTCAGGAGCGGTTAAATAATAGACTGAAAGCACAACGACCAAACTTAGCATAGTCAATAACCAAACGGTTTGTTTTTTTAATAACATGTAGATTTTCCCCCTTATTTTTTAGGCATGACAGAAACCCTGTGACTCGGTACATCAAGTGAGCGTGTGACAGCCTCGATGATCCACTTCTTTATTTGAATGTTTTCGGCCCCTTTTGCGACTACCAGGACTCCTCGTACACTAGGTTTTTTCGTTTCCGAAATGATCGGTCCTTCTTTTTCACCGCTCTTGACCAAAACTAGCTGTTCATCAACGGATGTGTCTTCGACCGTCCTTTTGCCGCCTTCCTGGTCGGTTTCTTCAGTGACTTGTTTTTGGGTGACTTTATTTCTTTCATATACTTTTTTCTCGGATGCATCGACGTAGATTACGACTTTCACATCCTGGACGCCTGCGATGGATTCCAGCGCTTCCTTCATTTCATTCTGTAGATATATTTCATAGTCTTTTGTAGTCTTGAATTCTGATTTCTTCTGGCCGAATGTTTCAACATCCCCATCTTCTTCCTGCTGTTTATCATTATTGAATACAGTCGTCACTTCAGATGTTTGTCCCGTCTTGTTGGTGGTTAACAAATTCCCGGCCATCATGATTCCCGATCCCAAAAGGACAACGATTAGAGCATAGACATACAGGGAAGGTTTTTTTTCCTTAGGCTCTTTTTGGTCAGGGTCTTTATTTAATAGTTTTTGCAGCCAGGATAATGGACCTTTGTCTTTGTTCAATACTCAGTCACTTCCTTTCCCCGGCGATTTCAATGATCTCTTCATCAACAGACCAACTTGTTGCCAGAAACCTTTTGACAGCATCCAGATTGGCATCATTCGAAGTGGATGGGCTATCTGTATTGATATCAACCTTCGCTACTGCCTCTATCTCCGAGTTTTCTTTCCCTTCTGCCTTTTCCAATGAGATGGTTATGTTCTGCAGATCATCAACACCCGGCTCTTCCTCATTCTTGACCCCTACATCAATTGAACTAATCCTCATGTTATAATCCGCCATCAGCTCCTCTTCCACTTCTGCCTGTAAGTCAACAGCCATTTGTTTTAAAATATATGCACCCTGGGTAGCTTGTATTTCTTTTTTCTTCATTTCTGTCAAATTTCCTAAATCTTTTTTTTTCTGATCCTCAAATTCACTAGTGGCCGCAGTGAGAATATCATCGAAATCCTTATTGAATAATCCCAATATAGGAGTGATGATGATTGCAATCAGTAAAAGCCCGATAACCATTTTGGCATACTTCTGTAAAGCTGAATTCGGCAGAAGCATATCGATCACAGTAGCCAGCAGTACAAATATGATGATGTTGGATACCCAGCCAGCTAAAAAACTCACCAAGTCCTCCTCCTTTCTAACGAACCATCAGGGTAATGTTTCCAGAGGCGATGATTACCGTGATACTTAAAAAAAACATGAGTGAGACAATGGCCAATGCGGCGAAAATATAAATCATGCTTTTACTTATGATGTCAAGGCATTTTATTACAGGTCCTCCGCCCAGCGGCTGCAAAAGACTCGCTGCCAATTTATAGACAAAAGAAATCATCAGGATTTTTATGGCGGGAAATGTGGTAATGAGCAAGAGAATGATGACGCCTGACAATCCCACTGTATTTTTCARAAGGACGGAGGCACTAATGACCGTATCCGTTGCATCGGTAAACATGCGCCCTATGACCGGTATAAAGTTACCTGTCACGAATTTGGCTGTCCTGATCGTCACTCCGTCAGCTACAGCTGAGGATGCTCCCTGAACGGAGATCACACCAAGGAATATGGTCATGAATGCTCCAAGGATCCCGATGGCAAAATTACGGAGAAGTTGTGCCAGCTGTGTCACTTTGTAATGTTCGGTCAACGTGCTGACTATGCTTAAAATCGCTGCAAAGAATAATAACGGAAGGACGACGAACTGAATCAAGATGCCGCTTGTATTCATCAAAAACATCAATACCGGATGAAAGAAGGCTGCCGATACAAGTCCGCCTGAAGCAGCTATCAATGCCAAGAGTAAAGGGATGAGCGCCATTAAAAAGGAAATCATCAAATCTATCGTATCTTTTGTATATTCAATCGCCACATGAAAACTGTTAAGTGCCAAAATGATCAGCACCATATAAACGATTGCATAAGCGACCTTACTTACAGAGCTTTGCTCGAACGCATTCTGCAAAGACTGGAGGAACATGCTGAAAACGGTTAATAAAATGAGTGACCCCAGCAGCTTTCCATTCACGAGCAGTTCATGAAAAATGAATTTTGTGATTCCCTTTATCCATTCATCAAATGAAAATTTCTTATCGCCGCTTACAAAATCCATGAAGCTCCCTTTCTGGCTTTCCGGTAAGAATCCTCCATATTCCGTAACGATGTCATCCCAATATTGTTTGAGCTCATCGACGCCCAGCCTTTCTATTTGGGCTTGTACCAGTTCGGACTGCATGATCGGCTCTTGATCAACTTCACCATTTTCTGGATTCTCGGCAGCTTGTCCAATAGATGCATGCAAAAAAAAGAGTAAAACGAATAGTATGGATAAGTAAGGCATCCGCTGCTTCATACATTCACCTCATTGACTAGGAGTAATCCATTAACTTGGGAGCATCTGTAGAATCGTTTCGATAATGACGGTCAAAATCGGAATCGCCATGGCAAGAATCAAGATTTTTCCGCTCAATTCTATTTTGGAAGCGAGCGAACCTTGCCCTGCATCTTTTGTAATTTGGGAAGCGAATTCTGCAATATAGGCAATTCCGATTATTTTTAAAATGGTCTCTAGATACACGGTATTTACATTCGCATTAACTGCAATTTTTTCTAACATTAGAATGATTTCGTATATCTTGTCAGCTAAAAAAAGAAAAATGGAGCATCCTACAAAAACAACAAGCAGGAATGCTAAATTTGGTTTTTGCTCTTTGACGATCAGTGCCAAAAAGGTGGCAACTAGGGCAATGGCCACGATTTTTATGATTTCAATCGCGAATCCCTCCCTTACTGAAATAGAAATACAGATTTAATTTTTTGAAATAAATCCTCTACTACAGAAGCAACCATGAATAAAATATAGATAAATCCGAAAAGTGTCACCCACTGGGCATATTCCTTCTTCCCAACCTGATCGAGTATCGTGTGAAGAAATGCCACGACAAGCCCCACACCCGCTATTTTAAATATGATGTCCACGTCAATGCCCATTTTCATTCCCCCCACATATTCCTACATCAGCAA
>NZ_JBFUIQ010000076.1:0-19595 GCF_056401795.1 Peribacillus sp. P4_D6 | reverse complement strand
TCCTCGGCGCAAGCGCCTGTGGGGTCTCGGCTAGCCA
The DNA here is from genome assembly GCF_056401795.1 of Peribacillus sp. P4_D6. Taxonomy (NCBI): domain Bacteria; kingdom Bacillati; phylum Bacillota; class Bacilli; order Caryophanales; family Bacillaceae; genus Peribacillus; species Peribacillus sp. P4_D6. The sequence continues at coordinate 19,558 of NZ_JBFUIQ010000076.1, read as the reverse complement.
GTTATTCGGCAGGAGTGTCGCAAATTTCTTCCATCCAATATAGGTTTTATCAATATAAAAGTAAACCATGACGGTAAGCAAGTCTTGTTTTAAAAAGACGGTTCGACTACAGTCTTTTCATTTAAAAGGTCCAGTCGATTTCAGAAATCCGCTCCCTTTCCGCCGACCGTCTGCCAAGCCTCCTCGGCGCAAGCGCCTGTGGGGTCTCGGCTAGCCAGTTATTCGGCAGGAGTGTCGCAAATTTCTTCCATCCAATATAGGTTTTATCAATATAAAAGTAAACCATGACGGTAAGCAAGTCTTGTTTTAAAAACACGGTTTGGCTACAGTCTTTTCATTAAAAAGGTCCGTCGATTTCAGAAATCCGCTCCCTTTCCGCCGACTGTCTGCCAAGCCTCCTCGGCGCAAGCGCCTGTGGCTCTCGGCTAGCCAGTATTTCGGCTGGAGTGTCGCAATTTTCTTCCATCCAATATAGGTTTTATCAATATAAAAGTAAACCATGACGGTAAGCAAGTCTTGTTATAAAAACACGGTTTGGCTACAGTCTTTTCATTAAAAAGGTCCGTCGATTTCAGAAATCCGCTCCCTTTCCGCCGACTGTCTGCCAAGCCTCCTCGGCTAAGCGCCTGTGGCGTCTCGGCTAGCCAGTATTTCGGCTGGAGTGTCGCAATTTTCTTCCATCCAATGAGGATTACAGGTGAAAAAAACTTAAAGGATAAACTAGTTTTAAACTTGGTTCCGAATAGGAACATTTCGGTTGATTGGAACGGAAGGTACGAGGCTCCCGCCCGCCCGCGGAAAGCGAGTGCCTGTAGTGGAAATCAACTAACGTTCCCATTTTACAAAACCACAAAAAAAAGACTGCCGGCAAACAAATATTATCTAGCTTGAATTAAAAGGGTTCTATCTAAATAAAACAAAGTTGATTGGAACGGAAGGTACGAGACTCCTGCGGGAAAAGCGTGGCCAAGGGAGACCCCGCAGGCGACGCCGAGGAGGCTCCCGGACCGCCCGCGGAAAGCGAGTGCCTGKAGTGGAAATCAACGTTTCTTTTTACAAACGTTTCAGCTAGTTTTCTTCAATCCGTTGCGGATTTTATAAAACAGTAAAAAACCATGAAGGATAACTTGTTTTCTTAAAAAATTATGGTTGGTGATAAGGCCATTCCGAACCCCATTTGTCTACAAAATGGGATTCATTAGGTTCTCTTTAGTTGTTGGCAATGATCTTTTCGAATTCACTTAATTCCAAAGTGTTTTTTAATTTGGGATTGGTGTTTAAGGAAAGAAGGGCACTTTCAATAAGAAAGGTTCGCGGTTCAACGTTTTGTAATAATTCCTCTTGGATAAAGTGAATCAATTTTAAGTTTTTAACCCGTTCGGCTTCATCATCTTGGCAAAGCCTCAAGATCATCTTTTTTAGGTCATTTGCAGAGTGCAGGAGTGCTGTATGAAAATCCTGCTGGTTATGGAAGCACTCAGGCAGCCATTGCTTGATGAGATCGGGTTCCAAAAGCTGTGCATTTGACTTGCTGACATCTTCGAAAATCGATTTAATCCTATCGACACAATAACGGATAATTTCAGTAGGGTTGAACTCGGGCTCTTTAGCCAAGGCATTAAAATGAATCGTTTGATGCATCATTCCCGAGTAAAGAATGGCACAGTCCAAAATATAAGGTTTTTTATCAGCACCGAAAATATCCAGAAACCGTTTTGATAACCAATGGATATGCTGGAATTTAGCATGTGTTATGAAGTTCTTAAGTTCGTTATCATTTGAAATCATTACTTCTTCATATAAGAAAAAGATTTTGTTGTTTTTGTTTGAGTGCATTTGTAATTCTGATTGTTTGATGAATATTTCAATATCTGCAAGGTTTTGCCCAATCAGCAATTCATTCCGCTCTTTTTCGAATTTTTCTTGCGAAGTTAGGAATACTGCCTTAAGCAATTCGCTTTTAGAAGAAAAATAGTTGTAAAATGTTCCTTTTGAAATGCCGCTATAATCTAAAATATCCTGAATGGAAGTTGCTTGGTAACCCTTTTCAATAAATAATTGGTGCGCATATTTAACTACCATTTGTTTGCGCTCATTCATATATATCACCCTTACTCTTATTGGACGGTCATTTTAACGTAATAGTATCTTATTTTCTATATGAACACAAACCAGTATGTTTACAAATTTCTTAGCAAAATAAGGGGGATGGCCTTTTGTTTCAGCTGATTCAGGAAGGGCTCTGTTGAAAGATATGATTCACAAAAACAATGAAAAATTCAGTTTCTATGCATCCGGCTATTCGTCATTCTGTAAATAAAGTCTGACGAAGTGAACAAAGTCACAGGAGAACAATTCGGTTTGTTATAAGATGAATAGAAGGAAAGAGGTAAAGTAGTTCAAAGTATCTATGATTATTCGTTAACCATTCTCGATTGCTGTCCCATTGGTAGGAGAAATGATAAAATCACTCGTCATGAAGGAAAATCGCCTATAAGGGTCGTATACCACTATTAGGAATGAAATTATGTGAATAGGCTGTTCCTCCAGCGTTTATACCTTTTGTGCTATCCATATTATGGATGTGTTTGGTGTAATATCATCAACGAATGAATAATGAATTGATTATTATATTAAAATTATTATAAATAAGTATTGATTTTTTTCTGAGAAGCTTTATCATTATATACATAAATAATAATGAAAAGGTGGTTCAATTATGTCGAATAAGAAAAACCTTACTACAAGCTGGGGAGCACCAGTTGGAGACAATCAAAACTCTATCACTGCCGGCGAACGCGGCCCTGTGCTCATTCAAGATGTACACTTATTGGAAAAGCTAGCCCACTTCAACCGTGAACGTGTCCCTGAACGTGTGGTTCATGCGAAGGGTGCCGGTGCATACGGCACTTTCGAAGTAACGAACGACCTTTCTCAGTACACGAAAGCTAAACTTTTCAATGGTGTGGGCAAGAAGACAGATCTTTTTATCCGTTTCTCCACAGTTGCAGGTGAATTGGGTTCTGCAGATACAGTCCGTGATCCGCGTGGATTTGCCGTTAAATTCTACACCGAAGAAGGAAACTACGATATTGTCGGAAATAATACGCCAGTATTCTTTATTCGCGATGCGATTAAATTCCCCGACTTCATTCATACACAAAAGAGAGATCCTAAAACACATTTGAAAAATCCTACGGCTGTTTGGGATTTCTGGTCACATTCACCGGAATCTCTGCACCAAGTGACGATCCTGATGTCCGATCGGGGCATTCCTGCTACACTTCGCCATACACATGGTTTCGGTAGCCACACATTTAAATGGGTGAATGCAGAAGGAAAAGGCGTTTGGGTGAAATACCACTTCAAAACAGAACAGGGCATCAAAAACCTAGATGTGGATCTTGCTGCAAAACTAGCAGGGGAAAACCCTGATTACCATACGGAAGATCTTTTCAATGCCATTGAAAAAGGGGACTTCCCTGCCTGGAAATTATATGTTCAAATCATGCCTCTGGAAGATGCGGATACATACCGTTTCGATCCATTCGATGTGACGAAGGTATGGTCTCAAAAGGATTATCCGCTGATTGAGCTTGGCCGTATGGAATTGAACAGAAATCCTGAAAACTACTTTGCTGAAGTAGAGCAAGCCACATTCTCACCGGGAACATTCGTACCGGGAATTGAGGCTTCCCCGGACAAGATGCTTCAAGGGCGTCTCTTCGCATACGGAGATGCACACCGTTACCGTGTGGGCTCGAACCATAACCAGCTTCCGGTTAACCGTCCGAAAGTGGAAGCGAACAACTATCAGCGTGATGGCTTCATGCGTGCAGATGACAATGGCAAGGGATCTGTTTATTATGAGCCGAATAGTTTTGGCGGCCCTGCCGAATCAACGGAAAATAAAGTCACTCCTTTCGAGGTGACCGGGAAAGCTGCACAAGTTGGTCATAATAGTGATGATCACTACACTCAAGCAGGTGACTTATACCGTCTATTGAGTGCCGAAGAGAAAACGCGCCTTGTTGACACGATCGTGGGTGCAATGAAACCTGTGGAATTAGAGGAAATCAAGCTTCGTCAAATCGGTCATTTTTATAAAGCCGATCCGGAATACGGAACGCGCATAGCCGAAGGTTTAGGTTTATCAGTACCGCAGGAAGTGTAATATATGGTTCTCCCAATCTAGTAAATGCAAAAAGGCATCCATTCATGAATGGATGCCTTTTTTGTTTACGCAGGACGCCGTTTTTAAATGACATCCGACAAGTTCGTTAAGAATATATAGTTATAAATGTCTTCAGGGGAATTTTTGCAGTCAGATTAATTGGGGGCCAGTTAAGATCAACAGTAAAGGGTGGTATTAATGACCAGTAAAAAGGTTCGGGTGTTAGTGGGCAGTCCAATTTACCAAAAACCACATATTTTACAAAAGTTCCTGCTTTCACTCAAACGGTTGGATGCGGAGGGGAAGGAACTTGCCTATTTCTTCATTGACGACAATGAAGATGAGCGATCAAGCCAGATGCTCGAAGATTTCAGTCAGGAGCAGAACAATGTCAAATTACTGGCATCCAATCAAAGCGATGTTTATGTTTGTAATGGCACTACCCATTACTGGAATGAAAATTTGGTATGGAAGGTCGCGGATTTCAAAAATATGATAATCGAACATGCGATTAAAGAACAATATGATTATTTATTTCTAATCGATTCAGACCTCCTGCTATATCCTCAGACCATCAGCCAGCTTATTTCTGCAAATAAGGATATCACCTCTAATATCTTCTGGACAAAATGGCAGCCTGATGCCGAAGAGCGGCCTCAAGTATGGTTATATGATGAATATACCCAATGGGAGATATCACGCGGTCAGGCGTTGATGGACTCGGAGATTAACACACGTTATCAATCGTTCATTCGTAAGATGCGAACACCTGGTGTTCATAAAGTTGGGGGACTGGGTGCCTGTACACTCATCAGCCAAAAAGCTTTGAAAGCTGGGGTGAATTTTAATAGAATCGAGAATCTGTCATTTTGGGGTGAAGACCGGCATTTTTGCATCCGTGCAGCAGCTTTAGGGATTTCGATGTATGTTGATACCCACTTACCCGCTTATCATATATACAGGGATTCGGATTTGGAAGGTGCGATGGAATTCCTTGATCGAACGGATATGGGGGAAGGTTCAAAGGTAGCATCACATCCTAAATTAACGCTGAGCATGGTCATGAAAAATGAAAGCGAGCGCTATCTAAGGAAGGTTTTAGAGGAAATTCGTGATTATATTGATGAAGCCGTGATTATTGATGACGGCAGCACGGACAATTCCGCAGAGGTTTGTTTAGAGGTATTGAAAGGGATACCGGTGCGTATCATCAGGAATGACATCTCCAAGTTCTCCAATGAAATTGAACTTCGTAAAATGCAATGGACAGAGACAGTGAAGTCAAATCCCGACTGGATTTTAAATCTTGACGCCGATGAAGTGTTTGAAAATAGGTTCAAAGAGGAAGTCAGGCAGCTGATAAGCGATCAAGAAGTGGATGTATATTGCTTCCGGTTATATGACTTTTGGAATGAAACCCATTACAGGGAGGATGAACACTGGTGCGCTCACCAGTATCACCGGCCGTTCCTGGTCAGATATCGGGAGGGGTTTGAATGCAAATGGAACGATAGGCCGCAGCATTGCGGTAGATTTGCCGAAAATGTCTTTGAATTGCCTCACAAGTTATCCGACATACGATTGAAGCATCTGGGCTGGGTCAAAAAAGAAGATCGGATGGCGAAATTCAAAAGATATCGGGAATTAGACCCTGATGGTACGTATGGAAGTACTGAGCAATATCAAAGCATTCTGGATGAAAACCCCAATTTGATTCGTTTTGAGGAGTGACTTTTGCTTTGGCAATAATTGAATCGAATCTGCATACATTTGGGTAAGAGGAGGTGCAGTATGGACGTTTTTGTGCGGCAAAATGATTCCTTGTGGTATTATAGCCAATTATTCAAGGTGAATTACCAACTTATCATTGATTCCAATAGTGGGATTGATCCACTTGCACTTATGATTGGCCAACAAATCAAAATACCTGGCTTTACGACGACCGGCTATACCATAAAGCAAGGTGATTCGTTATGGGCAATTGCCAGGTCACGCCATTTTTCATTGGATGCCCTATTTTTAGTTAATCCCAATCTCAACCCGAATGCCTTGCAAGTCGGTCAGACAATTTCTGTGCCATTAAGGATTACGTGGAGGCTCATTCAAGGTAATCGGGAATATGCTTATGAGACGATGATGACCGATGTTAGACGTTTGAAAACAATCTATCCATTTATAAAAACCTCCCCCATCGGGGACTCCGTGCTTGAAAGGGATATCCCCGAAGTTCTGATTGGAAATGGCAACAAACGAGTTCACTATAATGGTTCCTTTCATGCGAATGAGTGGATAACGACGCCTGTGATCATGACCTTTTTAAATGATTATTTACTTGCAATCACGAATCAGGCTGACATCCGCGGTCTAGATATGTTTCCCTTTTATCAACAGACGATGCTGTCGATCGTCCCAATGGTGAATCCGGACGGAGTGGAGTTGGTTTTGAAAGGACCGCCTGCAGATGAGTCTTTGAGAGGACGGCTCATCGAATGGAATAATGGCAGCGAAGACTTCTCTGGCTGGAAAGCCAATATTAACGGGGTGGATCTAAATGATCAATTTCCCGCCAAATGGGAACTGGAACAAGCCCGCAATAATGTAACGGAGCCAGGTCCGGCAAATTATCCAGGGGAAGGGCCGCTTACACAGCCAGAGGCCATTGCAATGTCAGAGTTGACAAAAAAACGTGATTTTGGCAAAGTCCTTGCTTTCCACACCCAAGGAGAGGTCATTTATTGGGGGTTTGAAGGTTTGGAACCACCCGAGTCGGAAACGATAGTCAATGAGTTTGCGAGGGTCAGTGGATATGAGCCTGTCAAATCCGCCGGTAGTTACGCAGGGTATAAGGATTGGTACATTCAGGATTGGCGCAGGCCCGGGTTTACCGTGGAGCTGGGCAAAGGAACGAATCCCCTTCCCATATCACAGTTCGATGAGATTTATCAGAAGTCGCTTGGGATTTTCTTGGCAGGGTTATATATGTGAAATTTGACCAAATGAAAAAGCTCAACTCCGTTTCCATGGGGTAGAGCTTTTTAGTCTTATAAACTATTAGACTTGAAACGATGAGGGCTGCTGCAAAAAATAAGTAAAGTTATGCTTTACTTATCGATTGCATGAATAAATTGCTTTTTAGCTTGAAATGAACGGACATTTTCCATGCCTCGGTTATATTGCAGCCCCTACCAAAAGGAAATCTAATAGTTTTACGGTAAAGAAGTTAACCTTCCTTAGCGCTAGTATTGGCCCCACCTACGCCATATACTGTGACGGCCACGCATGCCATCCAACCTAATTTCATTATAATAGAAAGCGCTTACATTTTCAAAAATAATCGTATTGCAAATTTCGACATTCGTAAAAGTGTCCCTTACCAGTAGGTGGAGAATGGGCATATTACTGATAAGGGCCCTATAAGATTCAGGTTAATCTGCAATGAATTCCTGTAGCTTTTGCCTTAGGCCACCATTGCCGAATTTAATGAACTTTGTCTTTCCGGCCTCCTGTTCCGAGGTAGAAGCGAAATCCAAAAAGGCTAAAAGGTTGATCCGGCGGTGAAGAATATGGACAATGCCGTATTCATAGAACCAATGATCGATCGTGTTGTAAACCCCTTTATTCAGTCGATATTTCTGCTGGCACCAGTGGAAAAATAGTCTGTCAGGAAGATTAAGGTACTCCATATCTTCTAAGCCCCCATTTTTCTTCTCATTCATGACAGGGGAAATGGTCCTTAGCAATTCCTTTTGCATAGTAAACTCCTCCCTCATTGTAAAAACGAAAAAACCCCCTATTCCTGTTGAATAGAGAGCCTCCAGTAGACTAGTCAGCTTATATATATTCCTTATATAAAAGCAGTATAAAGTGTATTAATCCTATTTGTCAAGTTGGTATTTGATAACGGGAAATAAATCTATTCATTTCCTGTTTTCAGTGTGATTTTAAATGAAAATACGAATAAATATTTATGTTTATTCGTTTATAGTTCGTATATAATGTTTTTGAGGAATTAAGGAGGAGAGACTGAATGTATAAATCGAAAAAGATTTTATTATTGGGCTCAGGTGAATTGGGGAAAGAGGTCATACTTGAAGCTCAGCGACTTGGTGTGGAGACCGTTGCTGTAGACCGCTATGAACATGCCCCTGCCATGCAAGTCGCTCATCGCAGTTATGTGATCGATATGCTGGATGCGGAACAACTAAGGGGAGTTGTAGAGAAAGAACAACCCGATTTGATTGTACCGGAAATAGAAGCCATCGCCACATCCGAATTAGTCAAGTTGGAAGAGGAAGGCTTTCAAGTCATTCCGACAGCAAGAGCCGCTAAATTGACGATGGATCGTGAAGGGATCAGGAGGCTGGCTTCTGAAACTCTGGAGATTCCGACAGCAGCCTACAAATTCGCAAACACTTATGAAGAATTTGTCCAAGCTGCCAAGGAAGTTGGGTTTCCCAATGTCGTCAAACCGCTGATGAGTTCTTCAGGTAAAGGGCAAAGTGTGTGCCGCACGGAAGGTGACCTGGAGGATTGCTGGAAAATCGCGATGGAAGGCGGCCGGGTTCAAAATGGACGGGTGATCATTGAAGAATTTATCCGTTTTGATTCGGAAATCACGCTGCTTACTGTCCGGGCAGTAAATGGTACCATGTTTTGTGCTCCAATCGGTCACATTCAGCAGGGCGGGGATTATATTGAATCCTGGCAGCCGCATAATATGACAGAAGCACAAATAATGGAAGCGAAAAGAATTGCCCATGCCATTACGGATGAACTTGGCGGGTACGGATTATTCGGGGTAGAGCTGTTCCTCTCAGGGGATAAAGTTTATTTCAGTGAAGTTTCCCCACGTCCGCACGATACGGGGCTAGTGACATTGGTGACTCAGAATTTGTCCGAGTTTGCCCTTCATATTCGGGCGATTCTAGAATTCCCCATCCCGGAAATCAAGCTGATCAGTCCAGGTGCCAGCCGTCCATTAAAAGCGCAAGATGAGTTATCGGAATATTCAATAGTCGGTGTTGAACAGGCTTTGGCTTTACCTAATACACAAGTGCGTCTTTTCGGAAAACCTGTTACAAAGGCAGGTAGAAGGGTTGCGGTCGCCCTGTCGTCTGCCGATTCCATCGAGGTGGCGAGAGTGAATGCGGCCCGTGCTTTGGAATGTTTAGTTATAGAGAAAGAATAGTGAAAAAAGCGCTCTTTGAATGGAGCGCTTCAGCTTGTCGACAAGAGGAAGAGGGAGCAGATTTCTTAAATCAAATGGAACATGATCTTCACTCCAGGTACTCGCTTTCCGCGGGCGGTCCGGAAGCCTCCTCGGCGCCATTTGCGCCTGTGGGGCCTCCCTTGGACACGTTTTTCCCGCAGGAGTCCCGAACACCCGCTCCAATCAACTGGAATGGTTTTTAAAGTAAAACGTAGGCTGGTCTCATCCCGAACGGTTTAAGAATAGTTTTTACTTCATGATTTTCCTGCCGAATAACTGGCTAGCCGAGACTCAGCTAGATGCTTGCGGCAGGAGGTTTGACAGTCAGTCGGCGAAAATGCAGATTTTCAAAAAAATGTAACGTTTCTCAAAGATGACTTTGTCTGCTGTCTTACTCTAAAGCATCCTTATTCGGATGCTTTATTTTTTTGGCTCTTTTCGTAAGGATTGTTGTTTTTAAAACGAAACTATTTAAGGTGGGATTGGAGCGGAAGTGCGAGACTCCTGCGGGAGCAGCGGGACAGGTGAGACCCCACAGGCGTTTWCGCCGAGGAGGCTCACCGCCCGCGGAAAGCGAGCATCTGGAGGGGAAATCAACCACAACTCACTACCTGGTAAATAGCAACAAAGTATGTGAAAACAGCCATTTTTTTTCTCCATTAATAGCACATTAAACTCCTAACAATCATCCGATTTGAAGATGTTCAATGGCCTGTAAATATACCCTAGCTACTGATGACTTCCCTGAATAACCAATTCCACATGCTGTCTTTACTTTGTCTTAACAATTATCCTGTCACTTTTTTACATAGCCTTGACATTGAGTTCATTTTCTTCACCTATAGTTAAATTAAATAGAAAACATTAACGGGAGGTCATTCATTTGAATCGCACTACTTGGAGTAAAAAGGTTTTACCCATCACGCTCGTTTCTGCATTGGCATTTGGAAGTTTATCATGGTCCGGTGCGGATCGTGTTTCGGCAAAGGGGAACCCAAATAAAGAACCGGAAATCAAGAACGTTATTTTCCTTATCGGTGACGGCATGGGTGTTTCCTATACCTCCGCTTTCCGGTATTTAAAAGATAATCCTGGTACGAAGGTGGCAGAACGGACAGAGTTTGATAAATACTTGGTTGGCCAGCAGATGACTTACCCAGAAGACTCTGCACAAAATATAACGGATTCAGCTTCAGCCGCTACGGCCATGTCTGCAGGAGTGAAGACTTATAACGCTGCCATTGCAGTGGATAATGATAAATCCGAAGTCAAAACCGTATTGGAAGCAGCAAAGGAAAAAGGAAAAGCGACGGGATTGGTTGCCACTTCGGAAATCACTCATGCTACGCCTGCATCTTTTGGCGCCCATGATGAAAATCGGAAAAACATGAATTCAATCGCAGACGATTATTATAACGAATTAATCAAAGGCAAACATAAAATTGATGTCTTATTGGGCGGAGGGAAGTCCAATTTTGTCCGGCCTGATGTCAATTTGGCGAAAGCCTTCGAAAAAGACGGTTACAGTTATGTGACGGATAAAAATCAAATGCTAAAGGACAAAAATGAGCAGGTTCTTGGTTTATTCGCCTCTGAAGGACTTCCGAAAATGATTGACCGCCCAAGTGAAACGCCTTCTTTGGCAGACATGACAAGTTCGGCGATCCAGCGCTTGAATAAAGATAAAGATGGATTCTTCCTTATGGTCGAGGGAAGCCAGGTCGATTGGGCAGGACATGATAATGATATCGTAGGTGCAATGAGTGAAATGGAAGACTTTGAAAAAGCATACAAAGCGGCCATGGAATTTGCGAAGAAAGACAAACATACTTTAGTGGTGGCTACGGCGGATCACTCTACAGGAGGATTCTCGATCGGAGCAAAAGGAATATATAACTGGTACGGTGAGCCAATCAAGGCAGCCAAACGCACTCCTGACTTCATGGCGGATGCCATCGTCAAAGGCGCTGATGTCGAAAAGACGCTAAAGCAATATATTAACCAAAATGTAGTGAAGTTAACTGACGGTGAAATCAAAACGGTAACTGAAGCTGCCAAATCAAAAAATGTGACGAATGTCGATAATGCCATCGAAGCCATATTCGATAACCGGACCAATACTGCCTGGACTACTGGGGGACATACGGGTGAAGATGTTCCAGTCTACGCATACGGGCCATATAAAGAACGTTTTGCCGGGCAGGTCGATAACACCGATCAAGCCAAAATCATTTTTGAGCTATTAAAGAAATAATGACTTCAGGGAGGGATTCAATGAACAGACTGATGATCGGTGCCCTGTTATTAACGGCATTTGGTGCTCTTAATACCCAACCAGCTTACGAAGAAGAAACGACAGCTAAAGAAAAAACAGAGGAAATTGCACGACCACTGGAAAAAAAGGATGTCTATGTTCCGAATCCGCAGCTTCCTGATGATAGAAACTTGAACCAGATCGGACAGAACGTTTCCGATGCCAAAGGTGAATTAACCTTGAAGGCCTATAAAAAAGTGAATGAAACGTTGAATGTTGGCCCGATCGAGGTTAACATCAAAGAAATGAAAGTGATGCATGCCACTCCGGATTACAGCATGATCGATTTCTTCCACGGCTATACGCATGATGAAGATTTCGATATCGTAAAAGTGAACGTGGAAATCAAAAACAATTCGGATAAAAAAATTAAGTTTTCGCCAGTTGCTTTCCTTGAAACGGACAGAGGAGAACATCTGACATGGGAAGATGAGATCTATTTGGAAGAACTTACTGGTGAAATAGAAGGAAACGGTTCAAAAAGCGGAAACATTGGTTTCATTCTAAATGATGGAAACATAAAAGGCATATCCGTCATGTCAAGTGATGCGGTGAATGACGAAGGGAAAGTCCTTGCAAAAGGCAAGTCAGCTGAATTCGCTTTTTAAAGAATATGTATAAATGGCTTGGAAAAATAAAATACTAGAACAAGTGATGGGGATTACTATCACTGAACGGAATATCCAAATCCTAATGATGAGGTGACACAGAATGAGCTATAAAGATCAATTAGATCCACATTCTCAAAAGTTTCACCATAATTGGACAAGACCTAAGCGTTCAAAATCTCAAGTTAATGGCCACACGCAAGAATCACAAACAAACATTATACTAAGAAGCAATGCAAAGGCTCACAGGTGGTAACGGATATTTCCGACAAAGAAGGAGGCTCCCAGCGAGTCTTCTTCTTTATATTTAGAATCATCTTAATCCAAGCAAGGCATTCATGGCTTTTCACTCATAATTATGATACCATTTACCTTTGAGATTGAAGTGATGAGCTTGGCGTGAAACTGGAGTCGATTGAAAGTTTCACCTTATACAAATAGAGGACGTGAATTGTAATGATTAAAATTGAAATCCCTGCAGCGGATATAAGCATCAAACAAAGAAAGCAAGTTATAGAAGGAGACGAAGCTGTCATTCCTGAAATTTACGGGTTTATCGATTTTCATTTGATTCCCCGTGATAAAGGCGGAATCATCTTGTTTTACAATGAGAATGATGAACTGATTTTTGTCGGTAAAGCCCGTAAATTAAGACCAAGGGTCAAGAAGCATTTCGAGGATAATGTTTCTCCGATTAAAGAGCACCGTAATGAAGTCAAGAAAATTGACATTCTTTTAGTCGAAGACGCTATGGAACGTGAAATCTATGAAACGTACATGATCAACAAGCTTCATGCTAAATACAACGTCGATAAAGTGTTTTATAAATAAGAAACACCTATGAAAAGCTGACTGCATATGCACTCAGCTTTTTTTGTGTTTAGGGATATGTACAGAAATAATTTCGTACATTTACAGCAGCTACATGTTAGGTTAACAATGTTGGTATATATTTAGAGTATTCCAATACATTCTCAGGAGGAAGCTATTGAAGAAAATACTTTGTAAAAAGGTGTTGGTTATCTCGATCGGGACAGTGATTGCCTTTGGGAATTTAACGTGGTCCATATCACAAGCTTCTAAGCTGGCGAAACAGAGAGAGATTGAAACTTTTGAACAAAAGACAGTAACATCTTCAGGGTGGGAAATGGCGGAATAAGCACAATGGCCAATAATTTTTTTCTCGATTTGCAACAAAGAAAAAGAAAAATGTATTGGATAATGAAACGTTGTTAATGATCAGCTGTTTGTAAATATAGAGGTACATTAAAATGATTAAACTGCAATGGAGGTTCCTTACACATGATGTAATGTGTGATTGGGCTTCCATTTAATTTTATTGTTTAATGTCAGACCCTTTCATTTATCCGTGGTGTGTCGGAGCAAGCGTGATTACATGGGTTCATGAGAAGTATTCGGAGGCAATTTTAAAAAAACTTGCAAATAGTAATGATTACGTTTTATTATTAGAGAGTGTTTTTATATGGAGATTGCTTTGGTGTTTAAATCGTAATGATTTTGATTTACTTGAAGCAAAGAAATTAGGTAAAGGAGTGGTAAGGGGTGGAGATGAAGAAAATTCCGGTTACGGTATTGAGTGGATACCTTGGTGCAGGAAAGACGACGCTTTTGAATCATATTCTTGAGAATCGGGATGATCTGAAGGTTGCCGTCATCGTTAATGATATGAGTGAAATCAATATTGATGCTTCGCTGGTCAAACAAGGAGGGTTTACCCGGACGGATGAAAAACTGGTGGAAATGCAGAATGGCTGCATTTGCTGTACGCTTCGTGAGGATTTGATGATTGAAGTGGAGAGATTGGCGAAACAAGGGGACATTGATTACATCGTGATTGAATCGACTGGGATAAGCGAACCGGTCCCTGTAGCCCAAACCTTCTGTTATGTTGATGAAAGCATGGGAATTGATTTATCGAAATCTTGCCGGCTTGATACGATGGTTACCGTTGTTGATGGGTATAATTTCTGGCAAGAYTTCACTTCCGGAGAAACGCTTATTGACAGGATGCAGGCAACTGATGCTGCGGATGGCAGGGAAGTGGTCGATCTATTAATAGATCAGATAGAGTTCGCCAATGTCATCCTGTTAAATAAGATCGATCTGATGGATGCTGATGCCGTTGCGGAATTGAAGGCGGTTCTTCATAAAATGAATGCCGATGCGAGAATTATCGAAACAAACCATTCCAAGGTGCCGCTTAAGGATGTATTGAATACACATTTATTTGATTTTGAAGAGGCAAGCCAAGGAGCCGGCTGGATAAAGGAATTGAATGAAGAGCATATCCCGGAGACCTTGGAGTATGGGATTTCTTCCTTCGTTTACAGGAGGGGAATACCCTTTCATCCCGAACGGCTGATGGAGTGGTTGGAAAACTGGCCCGTACAAGTGGTGAGGTCGAAGGGATTCCTTTGGCTGGCATCGAGAAATGATACGGCAGGCTTGCTTTCGCAGGCAGGACCGTCATTGACTTTACAAGCAGCCGGTAAATGGATTGCAGCTTACCCTGAGGAAGAACAGCGCCAAATTTTAAAGGAAGCACCTGGATTATTGGAACGGTGGAATGCAGTATACGGTGACAGGATGACCGAGCTTGTGATGATTGGCATTCAAATGAATCAACAGGAAATCGAAAATGAATTAGATCAATGCTTATTGACGGAAATGGAGATGCAGCAGGATTGGTCTCTTTATGAAGATCGATTGCCTGCATTTACGGAAATCGTTCATTAAAAAACTTTAGGAGGAAATAGAAATGAGAGTAAACATTACGTTAGCATGCACAGAATCAGGGGACCGAAATTATATTACGACGAAAAACAAGCGGAATAATCCGGACAGGATCGAATTGAAAAAGTACTGCCCGCGATTGAAGAAACACACGCTTCACCGTGAAACGAAGTAATTTTAAGGTTTAAATCGTAATGATTATGTTTTATCGAAGAGAATGGATGTAAAAGGAGGGAGGATTGGCTGACGCCAGTCATCCGGTCGCATGATTTACGCTGCGCGGAATGTGGTTATCCAATTGTATCGCAGTCGTTGCAATGGGGGCTTGGTTTATATGTCACGGGTGCATTGGCTGAACTTGAAATGCTCCCGATATCCAGGAACATATCGGGAGCAAGACAGGCAGCGGAACGAATTGTAAATAGTTATAGATTTTTCATACAAGATCTTAAAAAAGGAGAATATAAATGGCGAAAAAATYCAAGGTTATAAAAGCGCAAAAACAGGTGGCAATGGTCGAAAAGTATGCAGAACTTAGAAAGGAATTGAAGGAGAAAGGGGATTATGCCGCATTGGCCAAACTCCCTCGTGATTCCTCGCCGACAAGGGTTCACAATCGTTGTGGAGTAACGGGGAGGCCCCGTGGATATATGCGCAAATTCAACATGTCACGTATCGTTTTTAGGGAACTTGCTCATAAAGGGCAACTGCCGGGTGTCAAAAAGTCAAGCTGGTGAGCGGGTAGTTCTAAATCATTCATAAGAAAAGGGCACTTGTTAAAAGGGCCCCTCAGTTTGGCGACAAAAAGGGGATGGAGTCCGAAATAAAGGGCAGTGTAGTGCTTGTTTATACGGACGAAACCTCATAAGATTGAAGAAAATTGCGACACTCCTGCCGAAAAACTGGCTAGCCGAGACCCCACAGGCGCTTGCGCCGAGGAGGCATGGAAGGCAGTCGGCGGAAAGGGAGCGGAAATGTTTTCTAGAAAAAAACTGAAGGCTGATCGCACACCGAATTATGTTTAGGACTAGTTTATCCTTTAAGTTTTTCACCTGTAATCCTCATWRGATKGAAGAAAATTGCGACACTCCTGCCGAAWAACTGGCTAGCCGAGACCCCACAGCCGCTTGCGGTGAGGAGGCTTGGCAGACAGTCGGCGGAAAGGGAGCGGATTTCTGAAATCARCTRGAATGTTTTCTAGAAAAAACTGAAGGCTGGTCTCATCCCAACTTATATTTAAGWCTAGTTTATCCTTTAAGTTTTTCACCTGTAATCCTCAWWRGATKGAAGAAAATTGCGACACTCCWGCCGGAATAACTTKCTAGCCGAGACACCACAGACGCTTGCGTCGAGAAGGCTTGGCAGACAGTCGGCGGAAAGGGAGCGGATTTCTGAAATCGAATATAATTTTCACCATAAAAAAGTAGACAAACTCGCTTTTCTTCGAATTTGTCTTCAGTCTGAAAGGGGGATGAACTCCCCCTTTTTTTATGTTTTGAAACAAGTAGAACTTTTAAAGGTTATTCGCTTTAAAAGTATTGCCTTCATTCATATCACCGGATTTAAATCCTTTATTGAACCACCGTTTTCTCTGTTCGGATGTACCGTGCGTGAAGCTGTCTGGAACCACGTACCCCTGTGCCTTTTTTTGGATACGGTCATCTCCCACACCACTTGCTGCATTCAAGGCTTCCTCAAGATCGCCTTCTTCAAGCAAATTCTCTCCTTGGACATGATGTGCCCACACCCCAGCCAAATAATCGGCCTGTAATTCAAGACGGACAGAATACCTATTATATTCAGTCTCGCTGACCTTTGACCGATCGGGCATTTCCTTTTCCGTTGTCCCTAAAAGTGTCTGAACATGATGTCCGACCTCGTGGGCAATGACATAGGCCATAGCGAAATCCCCGGGTGCCTGGAATTCTTGCTTCAACTCTTGATAAAAGCTGAGATCAATATATAGTTTCATGTCACCAGGACAATAAAATGGCCCTACCGAAGAAGCTGCCATCCCGCATGCCGATTCGACACTGCCTGAATACATGACAAGGGTAGGTTCCCTATATTCCAGTCCATTTTTACGGAACTCTTTTGTCCAGACCTGTTCCGTTTCTGCAAGGACGACAGATACGAACTGCGCAAGCTCCTTCTCTTCATCCGTTTCGACATAAGAGCTGCCATTGTTCGGTTCAGTAGAATTCAAGCTGCCCAGCAAATCACTTGGATTACCGCCAAGGAGAGTCACGATCAAGACAATTACCAATCCGACCCCTCCGCCGATTCCTGCCATGCTTTTTCCGGTCATCCCTCTTTTGTCCTCGACATTCGAGCTGCCCTGTCTACCTTTCCATTTCATTATTATTCCCCCCAGGAATGTAAGATAAGTACCTGAAGACAAAGCCTTAGGCCATTTACTTTCTTATACCCGTATTTCCCTAAGTTTAGACAGAAGCTTGATTGAAGCATTTCAGAACATAACTAAAAAACCATTGCCTCCTGAATGCAATGGAATCTCCTTTTTTAAGATGTCATATCATTTATTTCTTCTCTAAAAAAGTAGCTTCCATGTCCCTAAATCATTGAACCAATCATAAAAGTCATTTTTCACGCATAAGTTTTCATGATAAAAATAATAGCATTTCACCCACTGCTTCATAGAATATATGGACATATGCACAGGAGGGGTTAACAGCGTGAAAATTCATATAGTCCAAAAAGGCGATACACTTTGGAAACTCGCCAAAAAATACGGCGTCAGTTTTGAAGAACTTAAAAAAGTTAACGCGCAATTGAGCAACCCGGACATGATGATGCCCGGTATGAAAATTAAAATTCCAGGGACATCCGGAGCTGTAATAAAAGAAACGGGTAAACCAAACGTGAATATTCAGCCGGGAATGAAAGAATCCCAAATTCAACCGTATCAGGCTCAGCCAGCACCTATGAAAGAGCAGCAAATCATGCAAAAACCGGCTGTAAAAGAACAGCCGAAATTTCAACAGCCCGTAAAAGAGCAGCCAAAATTTCAACAACCGGTAAAAGAACAGCCGAAATTTCAACAACCGGTAAAAGAACAGCCGAAATTTCAACAACCGGTGAAAGAACAGCCAAAATTTCAACAGCCCGTAAAAGAGCAACCGAAATTTCAACAGCCTGTTAAAGAGCAACCAATCGTTCAAAAACCAAAAAAAGAGCAGCAAATCATTCAGCCAAAGCCTATCATTAAAGAAAAGCAAAAAGTCGTTCCAAAAGAAATGCCGGTGCCTATGCCGGTAATTCCGGAGATCGATGTCAATAATTATTATATGGTCAACATGACTAATATGAGTGTGCAAAAGCCTCCTGCACCACCGCCTTTACCAAAGAAAAAAGAAGAGCCTGCAGTCACTAAAAAGAAGAAGAAAAAGCCAGCTGTACAGTCAGCTCAGGATGAGTCGGTGGATGATTGTATTCCAGTAACGCCAATCTTGCCTGGAAGCGGCTATTGCATTCAACCGCCACCGTGGGCGCATATGCACATGCAAGGCATGCAAGCCCCATACCAAGGCGTTCAAGGGTATCAGGCGGCTCCGGAAATGCATGGTTATCAAATGATGGAAGAGAGCTCTGATATTTGGGGAGAATCTCCTGACATGGAAATGATGGATCATGGATTTGTCCAAGGGGCGAGCATGAATGCACCAAGCCAGCAATATTATCCATATCAAGCCTCCGCACCGGTTCCGCACCATTATTATGGAGGGATGAATCAACAACCTCAAGCAGGTTCATATATGCAACAAGATTATGAGTCACCAGGCGAATCACCTTCCTACAATCAAAACTTCCCTCAGTTTTCACAGACTGCCGGTGAGGAAGAGGAAGATTGCGGCTGTAATAAGGGGCTACTTGGAACTTATGGCCCGGAAGTGAAGGGACAGTATCAAGGGAACCAAGGGATGGATGCCAATGCACATCACCATCCGGATTATCACCAATATCAACCCGTTCAATCACAGCAACAGGCCCCATACCCAGGGATGTCACCTAACGAGTCTCAGATGGGAATGGATATGCAATATCAATTTGATGATGAGTCAGTAGAATCGGAAGGATTCATGATGATGGGCGGCCAAAACGGAGGCCAGCCATCAGGCATGATGATGGGCGGCCAAAACGGAGGTCAGCCAGGCATGATGATGGGCGGCCAAAACGGAGGCCAGCCGGGCATGTTGATGGGCGGCCAAAACGGAGGTCAGCCAGGCATGATGATGGGCGGCCAAAACGGAGGTCAGCCAGGCATGTTGATGGGCGGTCAAAACGGAGGCCAGCCGGACATGTTGATGGGCGACCAAAACGGAGGCCAGCCGGACATGATGATGGGCGGCCAAAACGGAGTTCAGCCAGGCATGATGATGGGCGGCCAAAACGGAGGYCAGCCAGGCATGATGATGGGCGGCCAAAACGGAGGTCAGCCACCAGGYATGATGATGGGCAGCCAAAACGGAGGGCAGCCC
>NZ_JBFUIQ010000075.1:0-20192 GCF_056401795.1 Peribacillus sp. P4_D6 | reverse complement strand
TGCCAGCAAAGTCGATGCTACGGCCAGCAAGGTTCTGGGTGGCATCCTGCCCCTGATGATAATAATCAATGTAATCTTAATGGCGATCGTGGTAGGTGCACTAATATGGTTCTTGACTAAAAAGTTAAGCCCGCTTCTCAAGGTCAGCTTGGCTGCAAAGGAAATCTCAAATGGGGATTTATTAACAGCCAATAAACTGATTAGCAACACAAGGGTTAAGGGAAACGACGAAATCAAGGTTTTAGTGAAATCCTTTGAAGAAATGATCACCAATACAACTAGGATCGTCAATTCCATGAAAAGCTCATCATTCCAGCTAATGGAATCATCAAGTGATATCGAATACAAAATCAAAGAAATGGATACTTCCACACAATATATCGTCAATGGGATTCAGCAAGTTGCAGGAGCTGCGGAAGTACAATTGCACAGAAGTGAAGAATCATCGAGGGTCATCGAGGAAATGACCATAGGTATACAAAGAATTGCCGAAGCTTCTTCAAAAGTCAGCGAACAGACAAATCATGTTTCAACTAGGATGTCCATTGGAAATCAGGATATAAATGAACTCTCAAATCAAATTCTGCAAGTAAAAGATGTGATGCAGCAAACAAGTTCAAGAATAAAGAATTTGGACGATCAAGCAAATGAGATTGTGAATATTGTACATGTAATTACAGGAATTGCCGAGCAAACAAACCTGCTATCACTAAATGCGGCAATTGAAGCTGCTAGAGCAGGTGAACAAGGTAAAGGTTTTGCGGTGGTATCAAACGAGGTACGGAAATTGGCAGTGGGCACGAAGGAATCTGCAATCCATATTCAAGAGTCCCTGCTTCATTTTAAATCCATCATAAATGAAWCAGTGAAAATGATGGAAACTGGAACTAATGAGGTAGAAGAAGGGACAAAATTTGTGCTGAATACAAGAGAAACTTTTAAACAGACTATAAAATCTTTTGAGCATGTTAGTGATCAGATTCAAGAAATATCAGCCATTACAGAGCAGATGGCAGCAAGTTCTCAGGAAATCAATGCTTCGATAGAAGACTTTGCAGGGTTGACAAGGGAAACGGCAGTGGCTTCAAAGCAAGTGGCACAATCAACCGATCAACAAGCCAAATCCATGGAGGACATTTCCTTCTCCACCTCCTCAATGGTTAAGCTCGCTAATGACCTGGAAACATCTGTTGAACGGTTTAACGCTTAAACATCTCTAACCACCACTCTATTACTATATCAAGAAAGGGATTTTGCTATTCATGCAAAATCCCTTTCTTACTATTTTACTTAGTTGATTTTAGTTTCAAATCACCTTCATAAGGTATATGTTCCACTGTTATCGTTATATCTTTTCCCTCTTTATCTTTACCGATTCGTTTATAAGTGAATTTATTTTCATTAAGCTCTGTAAGTTCAAGAACTGCGCCATATTTATTTTCCCCTAGTGAAACATGTGCTCTTATCTTATTTCCGTGAACAACATCGTAATAGCCGTAATCACCACGGCTTTCACCGGTTTTTGCATCAAAAAATTCATACTTATTTGTTTTATCATCATATTTTGCAAGACCTAAATAATTCGTGTTATAGCTTGATACATCATTTCCCTTTTCATCCAATGCCACTGTTCCTTGCCATGGGGTGCTTGATAAAATTTTATCTCCATCAACATCTGTTTCTACGTCCCCTGTGTAAGTTTCCAAATTTTTGTCTGGATCTGTAAAGGAAAGTTCTGTTTCCGTATAAGGAATATGATCAACAAACACCTCTACGTCATTACCATTAGCATCTTTACCCATTCTTTTATAAGTAAACATATCCTTATTCAGTTCTGTTATTTCAACAACGGCCTGGTAACCCATCGATTCTGAAATTAGCACTCGCATCTTCCCATTGGTAATAAAGAAAGTTCCCTTATCACCACGACTTTCTTTTGTATTTTTATCAAAAAATTCATATCTGGATGTTTCATCGTCATATTTTGCGAGACCAATAAAGTTAGCATTCTCCTTTGTTAAGTCATTATTATTCTTATCATAAACTTTTGTACCTTGCCAATTCGTGCCACTAAGAATTTTAGTCAATTCCTGGCCTGCTGTTAACTTATTTTCTTGTTTACTTTCTTTGGCAGTTTGTTCCTGCTTCTGTGCATTATGACTGTCTTGTGCGTTTGTGTTACATCCTGTTAGGGCCAATGTTAATCCAAGTAGTATAGATGATGAAATTTTTGCTTTTTTGTTCATTTTTTCGTCTCCTCATAACTTATTGTGATTCTAATTAACTAGCGGTGCAATTGACATTACAAAATGAAAGTATCGCAATCTGGTTATTTTGCTCCTGMTGTTAATAAAATTTGTTCAATCTCTTTAAATCCTTTTTCGCGGGCATGTTGTAAAGGGGTCACATTATTATTATCAGGAATGTTGACACCTGCACCATGATCTATTAACAATTGCACTGTTCGCTGCTGTTTTCCATCACCATCATTCAAAATGATAGCTTCTAGCAAAGCTGTCCAACCGAGATCATTTACATGATTCACATCAATATCAGTTTTAGTTAGGAGTTCTTTAATAATCTCTACATATCCATGTTCCGAAGCAGGGATTAAAGCCGTTCCTCCATAACGGTTGGTTATGGATGGGTCGGCACCTGCTTCAATCGTAAGTTTAACTATATCTAGATAACCTTCAGCACAGGCATACAAGAAGGGGCTATTTTTCATTTCATCCTGAATGTTGACGTCTGCACCAGCTTCAATAAGGATTTTTGCAGACTCTGCATCGTTGTTATAAGTCGCAATCATAGTGGCGGTTCGCCCTGTCGGGTCCTGTGTATTAATATCTGCACCTTCCTCAATCAAACTCCTTATTCTTTCCGTTTCTTTTCGTGCTACTGCTTGAATCAGTAATTCATTCATTCCCTTTCCTGACTCCTTTTGCTGATTATTTGGCTCTCTTTCGCTATCTAAGGCACACCCTTGAAGGATGAATAKGCATCCGATGACAATCGTTAGCCGTCTCCACATGAAACACACCATCCTTTCATCTGCCCAAATCGATTTTCCGTCATCTTGATGCACCAAAATGACTTGTGATATAAATGTGTTTGAGGTTGCATGAGTATTTTTCTCCCTTTTATTTTTTAGTTCTTTTCTCAATCCGTCTCCATTATATTAGTGCTTAATCTTAAACTCCCTCTAAACAATTTCTTAAAAAATGATTAACTTATTCATAAAGTTTCTTAAGGTTTTATAAAAAAATCCCGTCACCTTCGTGACGGGTCATAAAATATACTATTTAAACATTAAAGCGATACCCCGCTCCCCAAACAGTTTCCAAAAATTTAGGATGTGCAGGATTTCTTTCAATTTTTTCACGTAGTTTCCTGATATGGACAGTGACAGTCGAAACATCCGCAGCCGATTCCAATCCCCAAATATTTTCATAGAGCTGCTCTTTACTTAATACTTGATTAGGATGCATGACAAAAAACACTAAAGTATCGAATTCCTTTGTTGTAAACGGGACCACCTCCCCATTTATGTGAACCCTGCGTGCTGACTTATCTATTGAAATTCCATGAACATAGATTGAATTAGATTTGGGGTGACTTCCTGATAAACGTTCATAACGCGCTAAGTGCGCTTTCACTCTTGCAACTAGTTCACTTGGACTAAAGGGCTTTGTAATATAATCATCCGCTCCTAGTCCAAGCCCCCGAATTTTATCAATATCTTCCTTTTTAGCAGATACAAGCAAAATCGGGATATTTTTGACAGCACGTATTTGTTTGCATATCTCAAAGCCATTTAACCCCGGAAGCATGATGTCCAAAATGATTAAATGATAATTTCCTTGAAGGGCCTGTTGGAGACCTGCATCACCAGTATGTTGAATATCGACACTAAAATCACTAATTTCCAAATAGTCCCTTTGCAATTCAGCAATACTGACTTCGTCTTCAATAAGTAATATCTTTTTCACATTTCCTCACCTTTCTTTATGGAAAAGAAAACACTTGTACCTTTTCCTATCTCACTGGTAGCCCAGATTTCTCCATGCTCGTCGATAATTTTTTTTGCGATTGCAAGTCCTAAACCACTTCCACCTGTCAGGGAATTCCTAGATTGCTCAGCCCGATAAAAGCGGTTAAAAATATAAGGCAAAGCGGAAGGTTCTATTCCATAACCATTATCTGTTACTTGTACAACTACATCATATAGTCCTTCATGCAGAGAAATGGAAATGTGTTTTTCATCTTTATTCATATACTTTACACAATTGCTGATTAGGTTGGCCAATACGCGTTTCAGTTTCTCTCTATCCGCTGACACGTATATCGGTTTATACAGCTGTTGAAGTTCAATTTGGATTCCTTGTTGAAGTAAATCCAGTTGAAGCTCTTCTACGTAGTCTTTCAAATATTTATCCATTCTGATCGTTTCAAAAGTGAATAGTTCCTTTTTTAAATCCAACTTTGAAAATAAAAACAATTCATCTATCAATGAATCCATATCCCTTGCTTTCAGGTATACCGTCGATAAATACTTATCCATTTTCTGCGGGGTGTTTGCTACCCCGTCTTTTATCCCCTCAACATAACCCATAATCGAAGTGATGGGTGTCTTCAAATCATGAGAAATATTGGAAAGAAGTTCTTTGCGATTTTCCTCATACTGAAGCTGGAGGTTTATGGACTCTTTTAACTTTTTTCTCATTTCCTCAAATTCCCTATTCAATTGTCCGATTTCATCATTCGAAGTCGCTTTGATTTCAAAGTTTAAATCTCCTGATTTTATCCGCTCCGCTCCCTCTTTAAGTATTGAGATAGGTTTGATGATGCTTCTTGAAACTAAATAATTTAAAAGTCCAATAATCATTACAAACAATAATAACAATAGGAAGAATAAAATGGGAAATGACTCCCGAATCAGCTCGGCATAGGAACTTGCCTTTCTCATGACAAAAATGCTTCCTTCACTTTTATCCGAAAAATAAAAATCAAACTTCACATAAGTGAAAAAAGAGTCTTTCATTTTGATTGTGTCCCGTGTATTGATGTTCGTTTCTTCGAACATGGGAAGTGATTGAACCAAGCCTAGCTTATCAAGTGCGGGGGATGCATACTCAATGTCATTAACTTTTCTAACGACAATCTCAATATCTCCATGTTCAAGCTTCTTCAGCTGCTCTTCGTTCAGAAGCTGTTCAGGGTTATTTTTTGCCAAAAGCTTTAAATCGAGAAACACACTTTCTTCTGCTGCAGTCAAAGGTTTTTGGAGATAAGAGTTTTTATATAGATGCTCTATTGATTTTACATCACCTGTTATTGCAAAAATAAGTAAAAATCCAGCTGCTAAAAATAAAGTGATGGAAATAAGAATTACGCCAACATAGGACAACAGAAACCTCATTTTAATTGACAAATATTTTTCACCCCGTATCGATCTCTCGTTTTCTCTTTTATAGAAGAGTTCACCGTTTATCTGCTGTTCCTGCATTTCCATGAATAATTTTCTTAGAACTTAAAAAAAGATATCACACAAATCTTAAAATTTTCTAAAATACTTGGAAAAAATCCTATTCTATTTTAGATCTATATTTTTTTATTTAAAAAACAACATGCTAAATTCGCTTCCTTACCGCCTACTGTCTGTCAAACCTCCCCGCCGCAAACATCTAGCGGGGTATCGAATAACCAATTATTAGGCAGGGGGGGACGCATATTTCTTCAATTTTTTGAGGTTTCATGCTATATAAAGGAATAAAAAATCAGGAAGTATAACCAAGTATAGTTATAAAATAATGGTAATCATTCCCTCACAAAATCATGAGAGGGATTCGGGATGAAACCATTCAGAACCCCCTATTGTTCTTTTGACCTACCCACTCATAAAAACTCCTATGATACTGTTGGGATTCTCCTAGTGTTTAATTTCAGGATGGAACAAATAGAGAATGCAATCTCCTATCGACAGCCACCAAAGAAATTTACCTTTCCTAACAACAAATAAGCATGCAGTTTCTCCTTGGACATTCTGACATGCTTCTCGAAAGCTTCTCCCGTCTGCAATTATAAGATTTGTTGCACTGAGCCACTTTCTTTTCCAAAGGTTTTAAGAACTAATTCTGCACTATGTGCTGTATTATGAGCAGCAAGAATAATGACAAAATCCCATTCTTCTTTTTGATTAATCCAAATTAAACATCTATCTTCATTCTTCATTGTCCAGTTGAGGAGTTACCCCCAAAATGACCTATTACAATATCGTTGTTCAACAATTCAGTGTGAACTTAATCTACGTAAGGTTTTTGGCTTTCTCCCCATTGACAATCACTCATGATTAATCCCCTTATATTCATATTGGTCAACTATTTTCGAACGAAAAATAAAACGATAAAAAAAGCGCCCGTTTGTTGAACAGGGTTTCAATTAATGTCCCTCAAATAAACTGTAGACTTTTCATTATTAAAATGCTTTATTATATATTTTCTTAGTTATTTAGGATATATCCTATATTGAAGTAAATCATTAATATGTATCCATTCAATCCCTACTTGGTGGCTATCAGGATTGGTAGGTGTTTTATAATTATTCATTTCATTAACTAGGCTGTAAACAAAATAATATTCAATTTGGTGAATATTAAAATCGAATGAAGAATGCTCGTGGTTTTTTCCTATATACTCACGAATATGAAACAGTTCTCCGATTTCCACTTCTTTTCCAACTTCTTCAATACACTCTCTTATTAATGCGTTATTTAATTGTTTCGCCGTGTTCTTGTCCACCGCCAGGGAAAAGATAAAAATCCCCCCATTATCTTGAATTTTTGTTAATAAAACCTTATCTCCACAAATTATAATAGCTTTTGCTGAGTTTCTAATACTCATATGTATCCCTCGCCCCATATCTCCAGCCATCTTTTATCATGAAAATATCTTCTTTCTTTAAGATTTTTTATCCTTAATAGGTCAAGTGTTGAGGCACTTTCTAAACCTTTTTAATATGAATATCAAAAGACTTATTAATGACTGAATATGAATAATAGGAAACAAACTGGTTGATTCGCGACCTAGAAATGGGATTCGTGTGAAGGTGGTTATACAAGCCAATATAGGAATACACTGAAAATGGGGAAATGTTTAATGGACTTAATGATATCCTCGACCACACATCGGTCGGGATCTATATTGTTACAATGAATTTTTAACGCAAGAAAAGAAACGTTAATCCGGTGAACATGGAGGCTACCTAACGGATTTCGATAAGCCCTAAGCAAATGGAAGAGACATTATCACCGAAGATGATCTGTTTGTTTGCAATCCAGTCAATCCAACGTCCAAAATAAACGGGCAGAGTCCCGTAAAACGGTTCTGGTGCAAAAACTTCAATAAGAGCAATTAATCTCTAAATCTTGGACATAACCATTATTTTAAAAAAAGTGCGCGATAGTATGGAAAATCAAAAGTTATTCAAGTGGAAACTTTATCAGTCAGACATGATAAAAAATAGAAAATGATTTTATTTTGCTGAAATATGGGTTGAACAAAAAAAAACATTTATAGGTAGAGACATAAACATTGGAAATAAATTTCCATATAATAAAAGGTAATATTCGATGAGATGGAGCAAATTACAATACAAACGTATCAGAGAAATTAATTAAAATATTATTAGGAGGTTTTACAATTGTTTGAAAATCAAATAATTTTGGTAACAGGTGGTACAGGTTCATGGGGCCACGAATTAGTTAGACAGCTGTTAAAATTCAATCCAAAAGAAATACGTATTTTTTCAAGAAATGAATCCGTCCAATTTTTGATGAAACAAAAATTTAATTATAATCCAAAATTACATTTTCTTATTGGAGACATTAAGGATAAAGATTCCTTAGACTTTGCATGCAAAGGTGTAAATTATATTTTTCATCTAGCAGCATTAAAGCATGTTCCCGTATGTGAAGACCAACCAAATGAAGCTTTGAAAACAAACGTATTTGGAACACAGAATGTGATAGATCTCGCCATAAAACATAATGTTCGAAAAGTTGTTTATATTTCAACTGACAAGGCATCAAACCCTATAAATTTCTATGGAATGACGAAAACAATTGGTGAGCGCCTAATTACTCATGCGAATATCTTAAATACTAATACAAAGTTTGTTTGCATACGTGGCGGGAATGTTTTAGGTACAAACGGAAGTGTGATTCATGTATTTAATAGACAGATAGTAGAAATGGGCAAGGTTGGTATTACTGACCTAAATATGACTCGTTTCTTTTTGATACTTGAAGAGGCCATTAACCTAATATTTAAAGCAACATCTGAAAGCATAGGTGGAGAAATATTCGTCATGAAAATGCCCAGATGTAAGATTACTGACCTTGCTGATGTTTTAATTGAGACTTCTAACAAAGAAAATATAGAGATTGAAATACTTGGCATTAGACCGGGAGAAAAAATTCATGAGGTGCTTATTTCAGAGTACGAATCAAAAAACACCATATCATATGATAATGAATATTTTGTCATTCTTCCTTCCATTCCTATTAAAGGATTAAAAGAACATTATGCAAGATATAAACCTGTAAATTTCCTAAGTTATGGTTCCGGAGAAGGATTAATGAATAAAGACGAATTAAAAAAACTCTTAGAGAAAGGAGGATTTATTTAATTGAAGATACTCATACTTGGAGGTAAAGGAATGGCCGGCCATGTGATTACTGCTTTTTTTCAACAAAAATCAGAATATCAAGTCTACTATACTTCAAGAGATCCACATGATAATAACGGTATTTATTTAGATGTAAGGAATTCAGCGAAGTTGGAGAAAATTATAGAAACTATAAGGCCGGATATTACTATTAACTGTATTGGAATATTAAACGATCATGCAACGGATAATACGAAACTTGCCTTTCAGATAAATAGCTTACTACCTTATCAATTAGCTAAATTTTCCGAACATTATCAAGGTAAATTAATTCACATTAGTACTGACTGTGTTTTTTCCGGGACAAAGGGCGATTACACAGAGAATGATATTCCAGATGGGACTTCCATCTACGCTCAATCTAAGCAATTAGGAGAAATTATCAGTGATAAACATTTAACCATCCGTACATCTATTATTGGGCCAGAGCTAAAAGAAGATGGAATTGGATTGTTTCTATGGTTTATGAAACAAAAAGGGAAAATTAAGGGCTACAAAAATGTATGGTGGAATGGTATAACAACTCTAGAGTTAGCTAAGGCAGTTGAAACTATGATTAAACAAAATATTACAGGACTATACCACCTAGGCTTAGATAAAAAAATTTCAAAGTTTATGTTGTTAAAAACAATTCAGGAAGTTTTCGAGAAAATGGATGTGGAAATCATTCCAGATTCTTGTATTGTTCAAGACCGAACAATACTCAGTAAAAGGACTGATTTTAAATACAAGCTTCCTACCTATCAAGAGATGCTATTGGAATTAAAAGATTGGATAGGAAATCGTGATGGGTATAAGCAATAGTTATTCTTTATTAACCTGCTTTGTTGTGGGTAGGTACGGTTCAAATTCAGCTCAAATTGGGAGGTTGATTTAAATGAGAGATGTAGGAGTTGTTATGCCTGTATATAATCAAGATCCAAACTATCTGAGAGAAGCATTGTTATCC
The DNA here is from genome assembly GCF_056401795.1 of Peribacillus sp. P4_D6. NCBI lineage: Bacteria > Bacillati > Bacillota > Bacilli > Caryophanales > Bacillaceae > Peribacillus > Peribacillus sp. P4_D6. The sequence continues at coordinate 10,519 of NZ_JBFUIQ010000075.1, read as the reverse complement.
ATCCTTAATCAAACATACACAAATTTTCATTTCGTAATCGTTATCGATGGTGCGGATCAGCCGACACGTAATGTCATAAATGAACTAATCAAAAACTATCCCAGAGTTAGAATCATAGATAAAGAGAAAAACGAGGGAGTTTGCAAAGCGCTGAATACTGGTTTTCAATACCTGTTTACTCAAGAAGAGGTCAAATTTTTAACTTGGGTCTCAAGCGATAACATTTACTATCCTCGTTTTGTGGAAATTCTTCGAGACAAATTAATGGAATCACCTGATAATATTGGACTTGCGTTTAGTAGTTTTCGTCACATATCTCCTGAGGGGATCCCTAAACAAAACGAGAAAGACTTAGAAAATTTTAGATTGTTTCAAAATAAAGAGAAGGACGAACTATTAGACGTCTGTTTCATAGGTGTTTCTTTTATGTATAAAAAAAAATATGCAACCCAAATTGGGGGTTACCATTTTGCACCAGTAGAAGATTATGAATATTGGTTACGATTAACAGAAATATGTGATATTGCATACGTACCAGAAGAGTTAATGGATTACAGAGAAAACGCTCCAACGAGTATTTCTTATGACTTGCATACAAACATAATAAAGCATAGATGGTGGAGAGACCGATTTAATTTGGCTAGACAAGAAGCCCGTAATCGTCTAAATATTCCCTTAGAAACAACTATTTTTTTGCCTATAGCAGAAATTAATAATAATACTACAAGAAAATTGGAGGAATTGCTTGATCAAACCTATCATTATTATCAACTATTCATTCTCGATTTAACACAAAATTTTCAAACCACACTTAATACGTTAAAAATTAACGATCCAAGAATCGTTATTATTCCAACAGAAAAATTTGAATCTAAATTAAAAGTGGAGATAACCGCTGTTAAAACTCCTTTTGTCATAAATATTGCAGAGGATACTTTTCCGAGTACAATATATGCACTAGAAATCTTAGTTAAGTCATTGAAAAATGCGATCGCATTAGATAATTCTAAATTGTTTTCCTCATATTACTCAAATAATAACCCACATTTGAGAAAAAATGAAACAATGAAAAATTGGAATTATAATGAACTTTATCGCTCTGAAATTCTAAAAAGATTTTATCAAGGAGGCATTTAATTGACTTTTCCTACAACACTTGTACATTCCGTTCCTAAAAGTGGAACACATTTGGTTGGAAACATTATTTCCAAATTACCCGGTGCACCCAAAATAGAAGAAGAGCATTGTTGGATAAATATTGATAACTATAGGGAACTGGACCAACGTAGAAATGAAATACTTTTCACACATCTTCCAAGATTATCGGAAATTGAGAAAAAAATTAATGAGTCAGGTGTTAAGCATATTTTTATTAGTCGCGATCCAAGGGACGTAGTAGTTTCACTATACTATTATATTTTTAACGTTGATCACGGTAATGGTTTATATAAGTACCTAAAAGCATTAAAGAGCAAGTCAGAACAAATCAATGCAATTATTACAGGAGTAAAACTCACAGCAGATGATCAAAAAAAATACAATTCCACAGAATCCTTGAATTTTTCAAAAGAATTTTCCCCTATTTATAGCTGGAGATATGCTGAAAATCTTTTAGTAATTCAATATGAAGAATTAATGAATGAAAAAACAAGGGATAAAGTATTATATCAAGTTCTAGAATACTATGAACCTTATTTAAAACATAAAAAGGATGAGATTTTAGAACAATTAAGAAATAGTGTTACAGAAAAACTTTGGATTTTCCGTAAAGGAACCACTGGGCAATGGAAGTCAGAATTTAGCTTAGAGAATAAAACGATATTTAAAAGTGTAGCTGGGGAACTTTTAATTGAGCTGGGTTACGAAAAAGATATGGATTGGTAATAACCATTGTAAGAAAAGAGGTGATTGACTTGAATTTACAAGAAATTAAAAGATCTTACGATATAGTGGTAAGTTTGGGTGCATCATGCCTGCCAACTTACCATCTTAAACGCTGGAATTTAAGAAGTTTTTCTGGACCTTTTGACTGGGTTTTGTCTCCATCGCTATCAAATGTAAATAGATTATTAAAAAATAAACTGCGTGATTTTATGGAACTTGAAAATATGACTTTGATACAGGGAAATCATTACAACCTACTTAATGATAATTCCGAACCACAGAAAGGGCAAACATATGAAGTAAAGGACACCAATTATAATATTACGTCAGTCCATGATTTCCCTATTGTTCAAAATGAGGACTGGTCTATAACATATCCTTCTTATAAAAAAAAACTTAATATGCGGATTAACAGATTTCTTGAAAAGATAACAAACAGCGATTCTATATTATTTGTAAGAACTGAGGCAAATTATGAAGACACAGTAGAATTAAAGTCTGTTTTGTCTCAAATCACTGACAGAAATTTTAACATACTCATTGTTAATCTAGTAGTAGGACTGGAGAGTGTGATTGAAAAAAATTGGGGAATTGATGGAGTGTGCTCAATCGAATGCCCACATCATCAAGTTGTTTGGTATGGAGACGAATTTGCTTGGGAATATATCTTAAATGGGATAGAATTAAACTAAATTTAACTGTAATGTAGGTAAGTCCTCATTCATTGCACCTTAACATACAAAAGCCGACAGTCCTTTGTCGGCTTTATTTGTTAAGGTGTTTTCATGTGATGGAAAAATGTTCCTTTACCAAAGTCTTATCAAATTTGATTTTTTAAAATATGCATCATGTTTATAAAATCCTCTGCATATTTTTCAGGAGAGAAATTTTCCACTATGTGTGCTACGCCATTTTTCCTAAGTGCTTCGCGTAGCACAGTGTTTGACATTAATTCTTTTGCTTCCTGTATTGCTTCATTGATATTACCAAATGTATAGAATTTCCCTGTTAAATTATGCTTTATAAAATTACGAACACCATCTGAATCTGTTGACAAGACCGGGCACTTACATACTAGCGCCTCCAGTACTGCGTAACCAAAAGATTCAACTTTGGAAGTTGAACATAAAAAACCCCCTGAATCACCAATGATTGAAAAGTAATCGGCCATCTTAATATGAGGCTGATTTGCATAAATTTTAAGGTGATCTTTTAAGTTTAACTCTTCAATTTTTTGTTGAAAGGCAATTCTTTCAGACTCTTCTCCTACTGTATTATCTTCGAACATCCAAAGTTGAATGGCCGGATTTTCTTTAATTAATTCGGCCCCAATCAAAAGGAAATCCTTCCAATTTTTATTTCCTTCTAATCTTCCTACCCATCCAATAATTGGATAATTTTTATTTGGGTGTGCTTTATAGTGAAACTCTTCTGTATTAAAACAATTATTAAAATAAAACTGTTTTTTTAATGGGAAATTATGTTTAAATGCTTCGATTAGATGATGGGTTTTCGGATATATAATCGCATCACAGTAATTGGAGATAATGGATGAAGTGGAAGGAACTTTTAAGTAATAATCAGCATATTCTTTGTTGACACCTAAGCCTTCATTGTTATAAATTAGGATGCCCTGATACCCAAAATTCTTTACTTTTTGTAGCAGAGTAAGATCTGTGCATACAACAATGGCATCGTACTTCCCTTTTTCAATGATATTTTTTATTTCATGATCTTCATTGGTTACAAAAATAGAAGAATTAAATTTATTTTGGAGACCTATTCCCTTTTGGGTGTATAAAAAATCACAATTTATATTCTTTTTACTCAATGCATAAAACCTTTGTCTATTTAGAGTTTCAACCCCTCCACTTGGAAGATAATAAGTAAATAAGATATTCATGTTTTTATCTTGTGACTTTGTATTTTGTAGCGTGTTCCATTCTGCACCATTAATAGAACAATTGTTGTTATTTATTGTTGCATCTTTGGTTATTAACCCTTCACCTTCATCCAATTTCCAATAACCAAAAAGACCTACTTCATTACCAGTAAGTTCTCGATTCATATTTTTCTGGATTTCATTTTGTACCCTTGCTGTACTCCAAATTCGTACTTCTCCGAGACCACCAACATAAAAACCGTAGGGGTTAACTCCTCCAAAAACTCCGGAAGGAACTACAGTTCGCATCGCACTGGTTATCCCTGCTCTAGCAAACTGTCCATTTATATATAAAGTGGGTGTTTTGTTATTATAAACAACTGCAATATGTGTCCAACCACTTAATGAAGCTTTATAAACTAAAGTGGCAGGTAAATAATTTTTTGTATGTTCATATACGGATACACCGTTTGTTCCCACAGACACTCCAATACCAGCTCGAGAAGAATCATCGTCCCTATATGCACCATAAACCGGTGTGATTGCAAATCGTTGCCCAAATGTACCTAAAATACCTCTTGTAGATTCTTTATCAATTTCATGAGTTACTTCTGGCTTTGCCCAAAATTCAATGGTGAATGTATTTTTAATGTTAGAGAACAATTGTTTTTGTGTAGCTACTATATTATTACCATGAAAAGTGAGAAAAACATTGCGTATCATACTGACTCCCTCCATAAATGTTTGATAGGTGATTCATTTTAATATATGTAGAAAAGTTATTGTCGCTACAATTATGGTTCTGTTGCAAATATGACCTGTTAGAAACATATAATCTCAATATCCTTTCATCTATGGATTATGATGCTACTCCAAATATTTTAAGTATGAATTCAATATCGCCTTGGACAGACTTCCCCCCTTGTTGAAGTTGTCCTTTTTTCAGCATATGCATCACCTCCACTCCACAGATTATTTGTTTGGCTGTTCGAAACACTTTTTTATCCTCTCATAGAACGGACTCGCTTTTTATAAAGCGATGATCTTCCTCCACTGTGTTATTCAAGTACTTCTGTTGTCTAAGTTGCATAACATCAGGTATGCTTTTCTCTTTTTTCAACTCTTCAATTGCTATAGGATAAGCCGGATTCTTATCGACCGTCATGACACGAGGCTTAGAAACATGAAAAGACCGCAAAACTTTCTTGAAGAAGCGCTTTGCAGCCTTTTTGTCTGGGTTCACTTCATAGTGAAAGTCTTCTTTTTACTTATACAAATTTCTAGTGATGGTCACCTGTTCTTCTCATTAATTTGGCAAGACGATCATTTGGTCATCCAATCTAATATCGTCAATCGACCAAAACCAATTATTTTTCGCATTATGCATTCTCCATTGTAATTTCATAGAAGATGCATCTTCAGGAACATTAATCGATTTAACTTCATACTTATTCAAAACATGTCCATTTTTATTATCCGAAGCTGCTTTATTGTCATAAACGAGAACTTGTTGTTTTTCCCCATTATCAAAGACAGCTGTTACTTCAGCTGTTTGTGTTCCTTCTTGTTTATAGTGAGAAGCAAATCCTACGTATAGATCTTTTGCACCCTCAACTTTTACAGAAGGGGAAGTTAATGTACTATCAAAAAAGCCTTTTGATGCTGGTGAACCGTTATCATCCCATTCATCAGGATCCGCTACTGCTATAACACCTTGTCCAAGTTCAAATTTGCTACGATCTTGGTCTTCCGCTTTTGTCCAAAATTCCTTTGTTGTGAAGCTCCACCCTTGCCACTCCTCTGTACCAGCTGGCATATTGGAGCAATTTGTAACCGACCAGCCGTTAGGAGCTGTATGGCTCCAACCGAGAATGGAACTTGGAATGTTTTCATTCACTGCTGGCTTTAATGCAGAGTCCAATTGGTCAAAACTTTCTCCAACCATCATGTTGACGAATATATTTATATTCTTGGAGCCAATTATTTGGCCTCCCTCGTAAGCAGTAATCGTGAATTGTGAAGAACCGGAACTTTCTTTACTAGGTATAGCTTTTATTGGCAAATTCTTTTCTTCAGATCCTGAAAGCTCATATTCAAGTTCATTGTGCTCCACACTCCACCCTTCAGGTGCATCAACTTTAATTTTTCCTTTTACACTATCATTTCCAAAGTTTTTCATCTTCACTTGGAGTGTAGTCGATTCACCTGTCKTTACCAATGATGGAGAAGCTTGTGCAGAGACCATTTCCAGTGCTTTTGTCTGACCATCTGCCAGTAACACCTTTTTACTGCTATTGTTAAATGAATCCAGTGCTTGTACCTTAATTTCATAATCTGTTCCTGGCTTAAGTCCGGTTACAGGGAACTCTAAATTCTTTGGCACAGGATCAAGATAGAATTCAGAAAATGCGGTGAAATCTGCGTCTAGCTCCCCTGATTCCTTGTTTTTGGCCGTTATGTGATAAGAATGTACGAGCACGTTATCTTTCGCCTGGGGAAATGTCACATTTAAACTTCTTAGTGTCGATTTTTCTTTTACAATCGAAGCCTTGTCTTTACCTACAAAAGACGGTGACAACTGATCTCGGTCGTCTGTATATTTAAATTTATTTTTTTTAGAAGGATTTTTTATTACCCATGGTTTTCCTGTCCAATCGTCTTTATGAAAGTCACGTTTTTTAATGATAACTTCATTATTATATACTTCTACAATCATTCCTTGACTAATATCCCGATATCCTTCTGGATGAAACCCTTGAAGTTTGCCCGGTTCTAATTCCAAATAACTCACAGAAGACGTGCCAACAGACGTAAAGTCTTTTTGATGAATCGTTCTCGGGTCCTCAAGTGGATAATGAGAATGGCCTGAAAATGTAATAACTTGTGGATGTTTCTTTAACGTATCATATAAAAGTTCTTTGTTTTCCTGAGTCCCCCACAAGTCACTTCCATATACAGTGTCTTTAATGTGTTGATGAAGAAAAACAAAGATTGGTTGGTCCGGATTCTCTTTTTCTGCTGCAGCTAACTTTTCACCTAGCCAATTAATTTGATTAACAGAATATAAACCATGCGTATTACCATTTTCGGGACTTAACGTAATAAAATCATATCCATTTACTTTTTTATGATAGTAAAGGGAATCCATTCCTGATTTCTCGAGAAAACGATCTTGTGCTTTTTCAACGGAAAGTCCATTCCAATAATCATGGTTTCCCATTGTAAACATGGATTGGACATCAGCTTGTTTCTTCTCATTATAAATGGAGAAGAACTTATCATATTCAGTAGCGTATCCATAGTCCGTTAAATCCCCAACGACCACAAAAGCATCCTGTTTAGGCGCAGCTTTGTTTAATTGATCCATGGCTGTTCTAAACTTGTTCATATCAGCAGTTGATCCATCATCAATATGTACATCACTGATTACAGGAAAAACGAGCTCCGGTTTACGTTTATTTTCTGAATTTGAAGATTCCGAGAATGCTTGTACACTTGATAAAGAAGTTGTTACTCCTACCGTTACAACTGTCAACATTGCAGCAAATTTATTTTTCGCTTTCAAAATCAATTCCTCCTACTTATCGTTTAGCCCCTTACATTATGTAATCATTTTGAATAAAGACAAATATCCTCCTCATTTTTAAATTTTTAGGTAAGTACCATTTAAAATACTACCTTTGCATTATTAATAAAATATAAGAACAATGTAATTTATATATTAATAAATCAAAAAAAGGCCTATGGCCAGTATTCGTTCCATTAATGGGAATGGAGTACTATCCCTTTACTACGCAGCTACCCATAAAATGGTAAAATTTATACAGATGGTAAATGATTCCAAAGTACACAGAAACACCAATTTTTGTATGTTAAAGTCTAGAAGAAGGAAAGGGGAGAAAATATTATAAAAAAATTATTAAATATTGGGTTGGCAGTAACACTTGTTTTTGGACTGTTTTTTGCGATTGCACCCACGAATAAAACGTATGCCCTGTCCTATGATAATACAAATCCTTATTCGACAGGCTGTGTGAATAAAAGTCCAATCACCTATGAAACAGAATTTATTTATAAAAACGGTGTGAAAATTGGATATGTCCAGCTAAAAGGAAGTGCGTATTGTCATACGGCTTGGGGATACTTAAAGTTTTATTCGGCTGCTCCGTATGATTATTATGCAAATGTTTGGGTGGATAGTTTTAATGGCACGACAAAGAGAGCATTTACAAGTTGTGCCAGTTCCGGTGGTAACGGTTGGATCATGAAAGGTCAGACGTCCTGTTATACTGCACAATTATGGAATTTAGATCCGTATAATGCTTTGGCCAAAGCAGGTATTTATTCTTCAAGTGGGGCTCTCATTATTTCTGCGAACACCGGTCGTTATTAATAGGTATAAAAGGGGTCCTGACAGCAGAAAAAGCGTCTATAACAGTCGATTCCAGCAGTTTATTGACAAAAGGCATTCGGAAAGAATTTATTCCGAATGCCTTTTATGAATTTAATCGCATACCATGCTTTTTTGCATCAGCGAAAATACGATTGCAGGTAACTACTTAGTTTGAACCAAGACAATTTCGCCAATAATCGGAATCTCTCTTTTTAATAAAGATAAGAAAGTGTCTTCGATTATATTGTCGATTTCACAAACCGTTATGGCAGCACCATTGATTTTGGAACGTTCATTGGCCATACGGGCTATATTGATCCCTTTTTGATAAAGAATATCCGATAATTCGGCGATAACCCCTTTTTGATCGGAATGGCGGATCACAAGTGTTGGCCGTTCTCCTGAAAATTTAAATGGATATTCATCGAATTCCTGAACCTCCACTTTTCCACCGCCTAAAGAGCTGGCCAAAACCTTTACAGTACGTGCGCCCTCTGTCAATTCTACGAGAACGGTATTCGGATGATAGCTTCCGAGCACCCTTTTCGTGAATTCATATTGTAAGCCATTTTCCTCAGCAATTTTTTTTGCATTTGGAATGCCATCATCCATGGTAGATACCCAAGAACACCGGCCAATAAAGCTAGATCTGTACCACTGCCCATCAAGCTTTAGTAAATCATTATCATACGTTACTTTTATGTAATAAGATGGTAAGTAAGGTTATTAACTCTTAGAGTAAGAAAAAGCAACTTCCCGCTTATTGAAGTAAGGCAGTTAGAACAATAAAGGATGAGCCAAAACAGTCACATAAAAGCATGTGATATAAATTTTCATAACCAGTGTTTTGGATATTGTCTTGTTTGAAATAAATTATTATAAATCATCGATATAAAAACTAATAATAAAGTGCCTATTACAATTGAAGTCAGGAATCCCCAACCAGCTTGAGAATTGATCGAAACAAGGGCACTAGCTGCTGCGGGCGGGTGAACAGTTTTTGTAAAAGTCATTATTATTAATACAATGGCCAATACGAGACCGATAATGAATAAGCTTTTACCAAAGATGCTCCAAATGATAAGAGCTATTGTTGTAGAGATAATATGTCCTCCAATAACATTACGGGGTTGTGACAAGAGACTTTTATGCGCACCAAAAACAATGACACAGCTCGCCCCAAGAGGAGCTAATGCCATCGGATACCCTAAATAGACAGCTATAAAACTAATAATGATTATAGCAATGAGCCCACCCATAGCTGAAACAAAGGAATCGATATAATCAATTCTATCCTTTTCCCTAGCTTCACCCTTCATTTTCTTTAAATATGCTGTTAGAGCTATGTTTTGTTGATTGCTCCAACTTTTTTCAACACTTTTTTCGAATTCCATAATTTCTATTTTCCTCACGTTTTCTAAGTAATCGACAAGTCGAAAGGATTTTTATATATTGTTATCTTACAGGAAAACAATGAATTTTTAAATATATATCTGAATATTCATTTATTGATTCCCGTAAAACAGTTATCATCCCCCACTTTTTTGTCTGTGAACCTTTCAATATTCATTGGCATACCATTAAGGATTTACAGTAAAAGAGAGTATAGATTAGTATCAAATGAAACATCATTTTGGTACATATAATTTCTTAATATCCCTTCCTTTTTGAAACCTAGATTAATCAACAATTTGTTGGATGCTTTATTTTCAATAAAAACAATTGCTCCAATACGCGTTAATTCAAGCTCTTTAAAACCATAAGAAATCACTTTACTGACAGCTTCTGTTGCATAACCGTTACCCCAATATTTTGGGAAAAGTGCATAGCTCAGTTCTGCTCTTTTATGTTCATGAGACCATTCTTGAAATCCAATCGTTCCAATAATGCCCTCCTTTCCTTTCCATTCAATTCCCCATTTAATTCCATGTTCTTCTTCGTAACTCTTTGAAAAATTCCTAATGATTTGCTTCACCTGATCTGTATTTGTTAATGGAGTTTGCCCATAATATCTTAATACATCTGGATTGGAAAAACATTTTAATAGATCTGCTGCATCACCTTCAACCAATTCTCTCAAGACCAACCGCTTTGTTTCTAAAATCGGAAACATTTTTCCACTCCCTTTGCTATAATTAGATCTATATCGTAACAGCGACGCACCTCAATAACACCCGTATCCAATACTTCCTAAACCGGCTGCCTTATAATTAAGAACACACCCTTATCTTTTTAAGGGCTTCGTTGTTTTACCCATCAGGATTCCCCATTATGTTCCATAGTTATTACGACATTTCCCTTCTTGTGTCCTTTCTCAACATACCTATGGGCTTGAACTAATTCTTCAAACGCATAACATC
>NZ_JBFUIQ010000074.1:0-20461 GCF_056401795.1 Peribacillus sp. P4_D6 | reverse complement strand
GGTATGATGGGTGCGATCATGTCATTTTGGAAAACGCGGAGATCGTTTATGAAAAAGACACGATTTTGTATGTCGGAAAAAATTATCCAGAAGAAGTGGACGAGGTAATGGATGCCGGTAATGCGATTATCAGTCCCGGGTTCATAGATTTAAATGCATTAGGGGACATTGACCATGATATTTTACATTTTGAAGCCGGTGCCGACAGACAGAAAAACCTTCTTTGGTCGGAGAATTTTATAAAAAGCGGACATCCCGAATTAATGACCAAGGAAGAAGAAGCGTTTAAATCACTATATGCTTATTCACAGCTCATACTGCATGGCGTGACGACGGCGATGCCCATTACTTCCATCTTTTATAAAAGCTGGGCTGAAACCTATGATGAATTGGCAGCTGCCGCAGAACATGCCGCTGGCTTGGGATTAAGGATTTACCTTGGCCCGAGTTTCCAATCAGGAATGAGAGCCGTCCAGCCTGACGGGAGAATCAAACTGCATTGGGATGAAAAAGCCGGTGAAGCGGGGTTACGGAAAGCGGTCGAGTTTGTGGAAAAATTCGATGGAGCCCATGAAGGCATGGTCAGGGGGATGCTTGCTCCAGAACGGATTGAGTCCCAAACGGCCGATCAATTAAAACAGATTAAATATTACAGCGAAAAATTGAATGTACCCATAAAGCTTCATGCTGCACAAGGAAGCTTTGAATTCAGCACCATCTGGGAAGCCCATCATGTTACACCGATCAGATATTTGTATGACCTTGGCTTTCTCGGTCCAAGAACAGGGATCCCGCACGCCCACTTTATTTCAGGATACAGCAAAGCGAAATATGGCCAGGGTGATGACTTGGCGCTGCTTGCGGAAACGAATACAACGGTGATCCATTGCCCGCTGATCATCGGGAGGCATGGGGAGGCGTTAGAGTCTTTTGCCAAATATAAACGGGCTGGGATCAATATAGCCCTTGGAACGGACACATTCCCTCCTGATATGTTCCAGAACGTCAGGACAGGCAGCATGCTCTCACGGCTGGCGGCAGGAGAAACGGAAGGCTCTGTCTATGCCGATTTCTTCCGGTCAGCCACACTTGATGCGGCCGCTTTTCTTGGCAGGAACGATCTAGGACGCATCGCCGCGGGGGCCAAGGCGGATATCATCGCGATTGACCTGGACGGTTTCCATATGGGGGTAATCGATGATCCGATTCGAACCATGTTCGCAAGCGGATCCGGGAGGGACGTTAAATTATCGATCATCAATGGAAAGGTGGTCATGAAGGATCAATTAATCCCCGACCTTGATTTAACGGAAATCAAATATAAGGGGCAGCTATATTTCAATAAGATGAGAAGAGGCTATATGGAAAGGGACTATCAGGAACTTCCCGAGAATGAATTGTTTAAGCCATCATTCAAGGTCGTTGAATCGGTAAGCGCTACAGAAGCCATTTGTGAAAACAAGTAAAGAAAATGAAAAACATAGTAAAGATATTCGAAAAAATAGTCAGAATATTTCCTATAATTAGATAAATGTTCAAAAAATGAAATTGGGAGGTAGAAGACCATGGGGGTAAAACGTGGGGCAGGAAAGCTTTTTCTAGTCATGATCATGGCTATCATCATTACAGGCTGTTCTTCTAACAATGACGTAAGCACAACAGCAAGTGATCCGAACAAAGCATCAAACGGAGGGGGTACATTGGTCATTGCCCGCCTATCCGACGCTGAGAATTTGGATCAGCAGTTCATGTCCACGATTAACGCCGCTAGCGTCACTCACCATAAAATCTATGAAGGTCTTGTACAGCGGGATGAGAATAGTGAGATACAGCCAATGCTAGCAGAAAAATGGAAGCAAATAAATGACACGACCTGGGAATTCAAGCTTAGGGAAGATGTAAAGTTCCATGATGGCACACCATTTAATGCAGATGCGGTAAAGAAGACGTTTGATCGACTATTGGATCCGGCGGTCGCTTCTCCCAGAGCGGTAGTATTCGATATGGTGAAAGAGGTGAAACCGGTTGATGAATTTACCGTGCAATTCATCCTGAAGGAGCCTTTCTCCCCTCTCCTTTCCATATTGGCGAATCACGAGGGCGGAATCATCAGTCCGAAAACGATTRAAAAGTATGGCAAAAAGATTATCCAGGAACCGAATGGAACCGGTCCTTTCGCTTTTGATTCATGGTCCCCAGGCCAGGAAATCACATTGACGAAAAACGACAGCTATTGGGGAGACGAGCCAAAAGTGGACAAGGTCATCTTCAAGGTCGTCCCGGAAGACTCCACGAGGATATCGATGATAGAAACTGGTGAAGCGCATATCGCCGAGCCGCTTCCTGTAGCGGTCATGGATCAGGTGGAATCATCACCGGCAATGGATGTTTACCGCAGTGAAGGGTATGGTACCGAATATTTAGGCTTTAATGTCAATAATGAACCGTTCAATGATGAAAGGGTCCGTAAAGCCATTGCCCATGCCATTGAGATGGACTCGATTATCAAGGGTGTCTTCAATAATGTGGGAGTAAAGGCGAACTCCTTGATGGGCTCTAAAGTATTCGGGTACAACGAAGATCTCGAAGCCTATGATTACAACTTAAAGGAAGCAAAGAAACTGATGGCCGAAGCTGGATATTCAAAAGGCTTGGATGCGACCATCCTGACAATGGACAGTAAAGAAAGAGTCAACTTGGCTGAGGTCCTGCAATCCCAACTGAAAGGGATCGGGATTAATTTGAAAGTGCAGGTCATGGAGTACGGTTCATTCGTGGAACAAGTGAATAAAGGACAATCGGAAATGTTCATCATCAGTTGGAGAAACGCGACCGGGGATGCTGATTATAATCAATATAACCTTTTTCATACGGAATCACAGGGAGCGGCAGGTAACACATTCTTTTACAGCAATCAAAAGGTTGATCGTTTAATAGATGCCGCCAGGAAGGAAAAAGAAGAAGGGAAACGCAAAGAACTATACGCAGAGGCACAGGAAATCGAAATGGCTGACACCCCGTACATTCCTGTAAGGGTCATAGAAAATGTTGCTGCAGTAGCCAAAGAAGTAAAAGGATTTTCAATCAGCCCTTCAGGCTACCTGGAGATAAATGACGTAACGATCAAGTGAGCAGTGTGTAGAGGAAAGGTGTTAGGAGTCTGAAGAATGATTCTTTCTTGTAATCCTCATTGGAAGGGATTTGCGACACTCCTTCCGAATTACTGGCTAGCCGAGACCCCACAGGCGGAAAGCGAGTGCCCTACGTTTCAATCAACGTCTATAAAAGAAAGGGAGCGGATCTCTTCAATCAATTGAACTTTTTAAAAAACTGCAGGCAAACTGAGTTTTCATCGAGTTGTCTTCAGTCTGAAAGGGTTCATCCATTAGGGTGAGCCTTTTTCTTTGGCACAATAAGTAAAAATAACATAAAAACGAGTAAAAATACTGAAATTATTTGTTGATCTTTAAAACTATAATGAAAGTGATGCATAGTCAATCTGGAATGAAAGGGTGAGTGTAATGTCTCAATCGTATTGGTTAACGAATGTCCGCTTGGAAAATGGTTTTATTTATAATGAAAATGAAACGATCACCGGAACTGAAACCGGCAATTACCACATCAAGATTGAAAGTGGGAAAATTTCTTCCATTTTATCGGCGAAGGAATCGATAACGGATCAGGATCCGCAGCATGATGTTCACGGTCTCCTGATGGTTCCCTCGTTTAAGGAAATGCATATCCACATTGATAAAACGTACTATGGCGGTCCGTGGAAGGCTTGCATGCCTGCCATTAATGGCGTGAAAACCCGGATAGAGGAAGAGCAGGTCTTGCTGCCCGAATTATTGCCTACCGCTAAAGTAAGAGCAGAGAAAATGCTCGATTTATTATTGAACTTCGGATCTACCCATATACGCACACATTGCAACATCGACCCCGTCATCGGACTGAAGAACTTGGAAGCGACCATTCAGGCACTGGAAGGCTATAAGGATAAATTGACATATGAAATCGTCGCATTCCCACAGCATGGACTTTTACGCAGCGATTCCGTTCGGTTAATAAGGGAGGCCATGAAGAATGGGGCGAATCTGGTAGGAGGTGTGGACCCCGCCACCATTGATGAAAACATAGAGCGGTCACTTGAAACGATCATGGATATCGCGGTTGAATCCAATTCCGATATCGATGTCCATTTACATGATCCGGATCACCTTGGTCTCTTCACCATGCAGCGACTTGCTTCAATGACGGAAGACGCAGGCTGGCAAGGAAGGGTCACGGTTAGCCACGCCAGCGGGTTGGCAGATCTTTCAGTCCCGGAGGCTACGGGCATAGCCGAAAGGTTTTCGGAAACAGGAATATCGATTACATCCACAGTGCCCATCTTCAGAACGATCCCCATCCCCCTGCTTCATGAAAAAGGGGTGAAAGTGGAATTGGGTAATGACAGCATCACTGATCATTGGACACCATTTGGGATCGGGGACAATCTGGAAAAGGCCGGTCGCCTTGCAGAGAGGTTTCGCATGATTGATGAACGTTCCTTAGCGAAAAGCCTGCAATTCATAACAGGAGGGAAGACCCCATTAAACCAAGACGGGGTCAAGGCATGGCCTAATGTCGGGGATGAGGCGAATATCGTTTTGCTTGAAGCCAGCTGTTCAGCGGAAGCGGTGGCTAGAAGGGCGAAGCGTGCTGCTGTCATCTTCAKGGGCAATGTTGTTAGCGGATCCATTTCATCTTTTGAGACGACAGGTGTTTAATCTTTTAATAAAGAGAGTGATTGGATGAATGAAGCATACTGGCTTACAAACGTTACGCTTGATAGTGGATTTGTTTTTGAGAATGAACGAATTGATCGGACGAAAACAGGTACATACAACATGTATATAAAAAATGGGATCATAGAGGACATGCAATTGGCTTCAACTATGCCTTTGAAAACGGATGGTCCTGTTCACGACGCGAGAAAGCTGCTTGCACTTCCTCCTTTTAAAGAGATGCATAACCATCTCGACAAGACGTATTTAGGACTGCCATGGAAATCATGCACTCCGGTTCCGAACTTAATCGAACGCTTAAAATTAGAAGCAAAAGAGCTTGCAGAACTGGCTGAAACTGGACAGCTCCGGGCTGAACGGATGCTTCAACTATTGTTAAGCGGCGGGGCAACGCATGTAAGGACGCATGTAAATATCGATCCATACATTGGTATGAAGAACTTGGAAGAGATTCAACGTGCCCTATATCGTTTCAAAGGGAAAATGACATACGAGATCGTGGCTTTCCCGCAGCACGGACTGCTAAGAACGAATTCAAAAGGGTTGATGAGACAAGCCATGAAAGAAGGGGCGTCCTTGGTGGGCGGCCTGGATCCTGGCGGGGTGGATAATAATATAGAAGCTTCCCTGTATGAAATGGTCGATTTGGCTGTTGAATTTGATGCAGATATTGATATTCATATACATGATCCCGGTCACCTTGGTTTATATACGATCAAGAAACTGGCTTCTTTGATCGATGAAGCAGGATGGAAAAACAGAGCGGCCATCAGTCATGCTTTTGCACTTGGTGATGTTTCAATAGGAGAATCGAATGAACTGGCCAGTGAATTATCAAACCTGGGGATAGCGATCATGTCTACGGTTCCGATCAACCGGGTCATGCCCCCGATTGATTCACTGCATGAGAAAGGTGTCCATGTTGCTCTCGGTTGCGATGGCTTTTACGACTCCTGGTCCCCATTCGGTACTGGCGATATGCTGGAAAAGGCAGGCCGATTGGCTGAGAGGTACAACTGGAAGGACGAGTATGCATTGTCTCAATCGCTCCAATTCATTACGGGCGGAGTCAAGACATTGGACGATGAAGGAAATCGTTTATGGCCGAAAGTGGGAAATGACGCAACTATGGTTTTGGTGGATGCATCATGTGCTGCCGAAGCAGTTGCCAGGAGATCGACGCGGGCTGCGGTCATGGTCGATGGAAACCTGGTATACGGCGGACTTGATCGCGAATTTGCCTTGAAGTCGAATTGAAGATATGGTTCAAGAAGGGAGAAGATCATGAATAGAATCTATTGGTTAAAGAATGTTCGTTTGGAATGTGGTTATCGGAAAGAGAATGAAAGAGTTACAGGAACGATCACCGGGTTATTTCATCTGTTGATGGAGGATGGCAGGATCACGAAGATAGTCAAAGATGGGGAAGCCGTACGTGATGATTTACCAGTGGAAGATGCAAAAGGATTGCTGGCGCTTCCATCCTTCATTGAAAAGCATGTCCATCTTGATAAGACGCTGATGGGGGATGTTTGGAGAGCGTGCACTCCTTCTTCAAGTGTCATTGAACGCTTTGAAAATGAGAAGAGGGTTCTGCCTTCCATTGCAACAAGTACATGTAAACGTGCAGAATCTTTACTGGAAATCCTGTTAGCTTCCGGATCTGCACATATTCGGACTCACGTTGATATCTATCCGGAAGCGGGCTTGCAAAACTTAGAGCAAGTTCAGCAGGCGCTTGCTGGCTATTCCAATCGACTCAGTTCAGAAATCGTCGCATTTGCGCAGCACGGTTTGCTGCGGTCCGGCTCTGTCAAACTTGTCAGGGAGGCATTGCGAAACGGAGCAGGAATCGTCGGGGCGGTGGATCCGGCCACAGTCGATAACAATATTGAAGCATCGCTCGTGCAATTGATGGATTTAGCAGTGGAAGCTAATGCTGATGTGGACTTGCATTTACATGATCCCGGCCATCTGGGCACGTTCACCATGAAACGTTTGGCAGCTCTGGCCAAGCAAGCGGGCTGGGAAGGAAGGGTGGCATTAAGCCATGCGTTCGGCATCGGGGACGTTTCCAGGGAAGAAGCCTATGAACTGGCTGACATTCTTAGGGAGGCGGGGATTTCCATCGTCACCAGTGTCCCGATCAACAGGCAGATGCCCCCTGTTGATTTATTACATGAAAGAGGGGTTGAAGTATCAGTAGGAAATGATAATATCTTTGATGTATGGTCACCTCTTGGGAATGGTGACATTTTGGAGAGGGCAGGAAGGCTCGCAGAACGTTTCAAATGGATTGATGAAGTCTCGCTTTCCCGGACACTCGGATATATAACTGGCGGAAAAACCCCATTGGATGATAAGGGTAACCAGGCATGGCCGAAAGTTGGGGATGCCGGAAGTCTGGTGTTAATTGACGCAAGCTGTTCTGCAGAGGCAGTTGCCAGACGTTCGGAACGTAAAGCGGTCATTTACAAGGGGAACTTGGTTTCCGGTTCACTATATAAACAAAAGCAGTCCATTGAACGGTAGACTGAACCAAAAAAAGGATTTCTGGATATTTCCGGATTTCCTTTTTCGTTTTTGGCGGCTTCCGTGTACTTTTATTTACATATGTTATATGCTGTGGAAGTGATTTTTTTTGGCTATATGAATTAGCCCCCCAGTCTTTATCATTATTATATTTTAAAACGCTCTGCTTGCCTGCCTTGCATCCTTTATCCAAGCAAACAAATTAGCGGGGAGCCGCAGTCTTTGTTACTATTAATGGGAACGTTATCATTTCTCATGCATCTGCAAAGGTCATATGACATAAGTCATGTGTCCAGCAATGCAGCAGCGGACCATCCGGGACCGCGTCTATTAACATGGTGCTGTCCTTTCGCCATTTTCAAGGGAAGGACAAGTGAAATTCACCATGAGTTTGAAAAGTATCATGTTCAAAGGAGATGGAATCTATGAAAAGTTGGAGATCTTCTGTGACTCTATTTTCTTCTTTTCAATGGTTGTTTTTTATTTTTGCAAATACGGTAGTTGTGCCCATATCGATTGGCGCAGCTTTTGATCTTCCCCCCAATGTTACGGAAATGACCATGAGAAGCTCGCTCATTTTCACGGGGATCGCTTGCGTGTTTCAGGGGTGGAAGGGGCATAAGTATCCACTTATGGAAGGTCACTCCGGTCTATTGTGGGGAGTAATGCTTAATTTAGGTTTATCTGCACCATCCATAGGTCTCGGTTATGCTGAGATAGGAGGGGGCATAGCTACTGGCCTCATTGCTGCGGGTGTCGTGACCCTCATTATTTCTGCCTTCAACCTGATATCTCATGTCCAGAAGATTTTCACTCCCATGGTCATGACGGTTTATTTATTCCTTTTGACGTTCCAGCTCATTTTTGTCTTCTTTAAGGGGATGCTGGGGATTACGGAGAATGGCGAAATCAACATCCCGGTCAGTTTCCTATCAGTGGGGATTGTACTTCTAGTCAGTATATTAAAAATAAAAGGACCAAGGAAAATAAGCAATTTCTCGATATTGATCGGGATTATAGTGGGATGGATTTTTTACGAGCTGCTATTTCCGGAGGCCGGGGGAGAAATGGGATCGRCGGGTGCCGCTTTTTCATTTTTCCCATTAGGTGCTCCAAACCTTCAATTCGGGATCATAGCGATTTCCTTTTTTGCAGGATTGCTGAATTTGTGCAACACGTTCGCTTCCATTCAGGCTGCATCGGAATTAATCGGTGATGAAGCTGAACACAAGCAGTATCGAAATTCTTTATTCATGACTGGCGGATTTACCATTTTCGCTCCGCTGCTTGGCCTTGTTCCGTATACACCTTTTACTTCATCGATTGGATTTTTGCAGAGTACCCAAATCTATGAGCGGAAGCCCTTCTTGCTTGGAGGCATGTTATTGACCATAATCGGGCTCATTCCGCCTTTCATCTCTTTCCTGGCCACGATGCCGATAACAGTCGGGAATGCAGTATTGTTCGTTGCGTACCTTCAGCTGTTCGGTACGGCTTTCAACAGCGTCAAGGGTCAGAATTTCACTTCAGACACGATATTCAGGCTTGCCGTACCAGTATTGATTGGCGTGAGTTTGATGAATGTCCTGCCTACTGCATTTTCGAACCTGCCCGCGTTATTACAGCCCTTTTTGACGAATGGGCTCATAATGGGAGTATTGATATCAATCGTGCTGGAAAAATCGGTCAACTGGACTCGTTATGAACAACTGCATAACTAATGGGACTTTGATTGAAAAGGCTATACATAAAGGGAAACGACAATGCTAATTGAAGAGGCGATCATGAAAACCGGAAGGGTATTCCCCTTCCGGTTTTCTGTTTTTTCATGGGTCTTTTAATGGGAAATGGGCGTTGTAATCAGTAGCAATACCCAATCCCCTTACATATTTTGTTGGAGGGAGTATTTGATGTGCTGTTCATTCCCTGACCATTTCGTTTCGAGTTCCTGTTTTAAGATTTGCCTTATTAATTAATAAACGGAGGTTATATAAGATGTATGAATTTCAAAATCAATTGCAAAATCTGAATGTCGATGATTTCCAGGTGACTCAGCCAGTTCCTTGGGAGCAAAACCAGTATAGTTTGGATGATTCGTCTCGACAATTCATTGGTGTGGGCGGCTTTGGTTGTTTTGGCTGTTTCTTATGTTTTGGCTGCTTTGGTTGCGGCGGTCGCTGTGGTGGGTGCGGACGCTGTGGTGGATGCGGACGCTGCGGCGGATGCGGCGGTCGTTGCGGACGTTGCGGACGTTGCGGCGGTTAAGGTTTCAGGTCTTCTAAAGAAAAGTCCCTGCGGTGCAGCAGGGACTTTTCTTTATGGCATTAGACATAAGAGACAAATTGTCGTACATAGGATGATAGTGAATTGATGAAGCAGAACTTAGAATGCTTCGGGTTAGGAGGAGCGGAATGGTGAATTTGACCCCTTCTATGCGTTTGAAAGTGAAAAGGGATACTTTTTTTCTTCCGGAACCAAACAGAGGAGTGTATTTCAGGAATAACATAAGTTCGTTCCGTATGGAGGGCAGCTCGATCGTCCAGTGGATTGAAAAGTTATTGCCGATGTTCAACGGGAACCATACATTAAGCGAGTTGACGGATGGATTGCCTGACCCATACCGGAACAGGGTGATGGAAATTGCCGAGGTTCTGTACGGTAATGGGTTTGTTCGGGATGTAAGTCAGGACAGTCCCCATCAATTAAGGAATCAAGTTCTTGAAAGGTATGCTTCGCAAATCGAGTTCCTGGAAGGCTGCGGCGATTCTGGGGCTTACCGTTTTGAAACTTATCGAAAGAAAAAGGTGTTGGCTATAGGATCTGGCCCCTTGTTCCTTTCATTGGTGTCCTCGCTGATTGAATCCGGATTGCCTGCTTTCCAAATCCTCATTACGGACACGGTACCGACCAATAGAAAAAGATTGAACGAGATCGTGGCACATGCGCGTAAGACAGACGACGAGGTTGCCATAGAGGAGGTCATGCTTGAAAAGGGAACAGAGATTGAATGGCGGGAGATCGTGCGGCCTTTTGACTCGATCTTATATGTGTCACAGGAGGGTGATATAGAGGAATTAAGAGAACTGCATTCGGTTTGCAGGCAAGGGGAAAAGATCCTGTTTCCTGCGTTGATCATCAATCAAGTAGGCATGGCTGGACCGCTCGTCCATCCGGATTCCAAGGGGTGCTGGGAGTCAGCGTGGCATCGTTTACATCAAGCTGAGCTGGAAAAGAATCAGGCATCATCTCCTTTTTCCGCCACAGCCGGAGCGATGTTAGCCAATATAATGGTATTCGAATGGTTTAAAGACGCTGCAGGCGTTACGACTGCAGAACAAGCCAATCAATTTTATCTGTTGGATATGGATACATTGGAGGGAAAATGGCATCCGTTCATTCCCCACCCTGGCGTGACGGGTAAAGGGACTGCTGCATGGGTTGAAGATCTTGAACGGCGGCTTGAACAGAATTCGGACCCGGTTGAACCGGGGAAAGTATTTATGTATTTCAGCCGGTTGACATCCGCGGAATCCGGTATCTTTCATCGTTGGGATGAGGGGGATTTAAAACAGCTGCCGCTCGCTCAATGCCGCGTTCAGGTCGTGGATCCGCTATCGTCCGGTCCGGCCGGACTCCTGCCCGAAATCATCCGTTCAGATCTGACGCATGAGGAAGCGAGGAGGGAAACCGGTCTTGCAGGAGTTGAAGCATATGCATCCAGAACACTCAGCCAGCTCGTTGCGACTCTTCCTCCGCTTCAGGAAGCAGATGAAATAAAGGAATCGATCGGTGTTGGAGCAGGGGAAACTTTTGCTGAATGTGTCTGCCGTGGACTGCAAAGCAGTTTGGATACAGAGTTTTTAAATGAGCGATTCAACCAAGAGAAACTTGTGACGGTGCAATTGGCTCAAGTGGAAGATGAGCGCTGCAGGTATTATCTACAAGCGTTGACCCGGCTGCAGGGAGATCCGATCATCGCCTTGGGTGAGGGAGTGTCAGGCTTCCCGGTAGTTTGGGCAGGAACGAGCGATGGCTGGTCCGGCGCTGTCGGTTTGAATGTAACGATCGCATTACGGAACGCATTGCAAAAGGCCGTCATGAAAGTCCAAAACCAGACCGTTTGCTTAACAGCTCCAGGTTTAGTGGTATCACCTGTTCTTGAAGAAGAAAAGGTGGATCTTGTGATTCCTTCATGCGGGGTGAAAGGGAATTCCGAACTGGTACAGTCCGCCATTCAAGTTTTGAAGAAGAACAGTAAGCGAATTCACGTTTTCGAAATGGATCTGGAACCTTTCTTGAAGGAAGAAATGGCAGGTGTGTTCGGGGTGTTTTTGCGAGAGGAGGAATCAGGGTGAAAACTGACGTATTGGTTGTCGGGGAAGGAGTGTTGGCCGACCATGTTCATGGGGACCTGTCCGGCCAATATCAGGTGAATCGCCAAACCGATTTCGAGGCAGGAATCCCGCAAACCACGGCGATGGTCCTTCTGTTGCAAGATGCTTGGAATCCCGCTGTGCATGTAAAGGCGGAAGAGGTGATAAGGCAAGCGGGCATTCCATGGCTGCGGGGGTTCGTATCATTTGGAGAGGGAGTGGTAGGGCCGTTGGTGCACCCTGGTGTTCCTGGCTGCTCACAGTGTGCGGACCAAAGGCATCTCATGGCCGGGCGTGATCGAAAAGAAATGTGGGGAATCCGCCAGCAGCTGGAGGAAAATGGGGGGATGGAGCGTGATCCGGCGGCATCCCGCACTGGCCTTTTACAGATGGCCCACTTGATTTGTGCAGAGGTAAGGAAGGTGATGAAAGGAGAGAGCGCCCGTTCGGAAGGGCATGTATCTTTAATCAGCCTGAAAACGCTGAATGGTTCTTGGCATTCCTTTTTACCAGATCCATTGTGTCCGGTTTGCTCAACATTACCTGATGACTCGAAAGAGCGTGCAAGAATTTCGTTGCAGCCAAGTCCGAAAATCAGTCCCGACAGTTACCGAACCCGTTCAATGGATGAGCTGAATGAAGTGCTGGCCAAGGATTACTTGGACCACCGCACAGGATTCCTGAATAATAAAATGATAGACCTTGTGCCGCCATTTGCCGATGTAAGTGTTAATTTGCCTTTATTCATAGGCGATGAGGGGGCGGCTGGCCGGACTCTCTCATATGCGGTCAGTGAGATGACGGCCATATTGGAGGGATTGGAAAGGTATTGCGGAATGGAGCCCCGAGGTAAACGGACAGTCATACATGACAGCTACAACAACCTTAAAGATTCTGCGCTCGACCCCACCAGGATCGGGGTGCACTCGAAGGAAAATTACGCACAGCATGATTTCCCGTTTCAACCGTTTAATCCCGACCGCTCGATAGATTGGGTATGGGGCCACTCATTCTTGCAAGAGAGACCGATCTTGGTCCCGGAATTGCTTTCCTATTACAGCTTGGGCTGCGGTCATGGATTTGTCTATGAAACTTCCAATGGCTGTGCTTTAGGGGGAAGTTTGGAGGAGGCCATTTTCTACGGCATCATGGAAGTGGTCGAACGTGATTCGTTCCTTCTGACCTGGTATGCGCAGC
This sequence comes from Peribacillus sp. P4_D6, assembly GCF_056401795.1. NCBI lineage: Bacteria > Bacillati > Bacillota > Bacilli > Caryophanales > Bacillaceae > Peribacillus > Peribacillus sp. P4_D6. The sequence goes on along the minus strand of NZ_JBFUIQ010000074.1, from coordinate 7,572 downwards.
TGCCACTCACACGCCTTGACCCTTATTCTGCAAATGACAAAGAACTCGAGCTGATGATTGACAGGGCGAGGGCGGCAGCGGGATATGACATCCATTTGTTTAATGCGACAATGGAACATGGTATACCGAGCGTATGGGCGCTGGCGAAAAACAGGAAACAAAAAGGATTGAATATCATCTGTGCGGCAGGGGCCCATCTCGACCCGGTCCGGGCTGTGAAAAGCGCGGTCTTCGAGTTGGCCGGCATGATGCTGACACTTGACGATAAATTGGAAGAGAACCGGGATGAGGTTGAGAAAATGCTGCAGGATTCCTCACTGGTACGGAAAATGGATGATCATGGCATGCTGTACGGTTTACCGCAAGCCGAAGAGCGACTGCAGTTTCTGCTGGATGATGACCGCCCGATGAGAACTTTCGCTGAAGAATATGGGGAAAAGGTGAACCATCCGGATTTGACGGAAGATTTGCAGGAAATCCTTCAGCAGTTTCGCCGATTGCAACTCGAGGTGATTGTGGTGGATCAGACGACACCGGAGATTGCACGGAATGGATTACATTGCGTGAAAGTCCTGATCCCGGGGATGCTGCCGATGACATTCGGCCATCATCTTACCCGCATAACGGGGCTTGAGAGAATACTGAGGGTTCCGATGGAACTTGGATATGCTGAACGGCCGCTTGATTTCGAACAGCTCAATCCGCATCCGCATCCTTTTCCATAAGCGGTGACGTAGGAGGTTGGAGGATGAGTCTAGAGGAATTTTTGCACAATTTACATTTTGATATCGAAAAGGCAAGTCCGCCGGATTGGGAAGTGGATTGGGATGATGCACCGCTAACGTATAAGCTTTACCGTGACTTGCCTGTTTTTCCGCTATCACTGGAGGTGCCGCTGACGCTCGAGGGGGAAAGCGGGCCTTCAAAGCAGGGCCTCGAGGGAATCGGTCATTTCCTCTGGTATGCCTATGGCCTGACCCAAGTCAGTCAGGTACCGAGATCCTCGGAATCTGAGGACCTCATGCAGTCATTCCGGCGCTTTCCGCCATCTGGGGGAGCTTTGTATCCAAGCGAATTGTACGTATACTTGAAGATCGAGGGATTACCTGCTGGCGTATACCATTATGATGCAGCACACCACCGGCTGGTTTTGCTGCGGGAAGGGAATTTCGATTCATATGTAACAAAGGCTCTTGGTGGAACCATTGATATGTCCGCTTGCTTTGGCACGGTTTTCGTATCGACGATGTTTTGGAAAAACTTCTACAAATATAATAACTTTTCATACCGTCTGCAAGGTCTTGATGCAGGGGTGCTTCTTGGACAGTTGCTCGAAGTGGCGAAACGCTTTGGAATCGCTGCGGGGGTGTGCTTCCAATTCCTTGATCGGGCCATCAATCATCTGCTCGGGCTTTCGGAGGACGAAGAGAGCACGTATGCGGCGATCCCCTTATCATCAGAGCCTTCTTGGAGATTTAGGGAAGAAAGGAGTATGGACCGACCTGTCACTTCGACGGAATTATTGCTGGAATTAAAGGGAATTCAGCCTGAGCACTATGTTCGGTCCCAAAGGATCAGGGAATTTCCGATGCTGACTAAAATGAATGAAGCATCCATGATCGAATTCACCCAATCATTCCGGCGGATCCATCCAAAGAATGGGACGGAATCAGAAGGGGAAATTGTAGCCCTTCCTATCGTGAAGCGGTTGTCCTATGACTTGGCATCAGTTTGCCGGAAGCGATTTTCACCTGAAATGGACTTTGTACTCGGGAAAGTCAGTCAATCGCAACTGGCCGCTCTCCTGCAGGAGGCAACCGCTTCGTTCTCCTATCGAAATGACTTGGATGGAACAAACGGGAACAACGGAAATCGCGTTTCCCTCTATGCTTGTTTATATAATGTGGAAGACATACAAGATGGTGCCTACCATTATGACAGCACCACACATTCATTACGGCAAATACAACCAGGAGATCATCGGCTCCTATTGCAATACGGAATGTCCCTCGATATCATGAATTTTCAGCAAGTGCCGATCTGCATACATGTAGTTGGTGAGCGGGACCATTCCAAAACGCAACTTGGATATAGAGGATACCGCATCCAGCAAATGGAGGCGGGGATGCTCGTTCAGAAATTACTGCTGGCATCGTCAGCCCTTGGAATGAATGGGCACCCGCTGCTCGGCTTTGATGTGAATATGTGTGATGAACTTTATAAGATAGACGGCCCGCAAAGGAAAACGAGCCTGATTCAAATCCCGATCGGACACTATCTGAATCGCCCTTGGCTGAAGGGGAGTCTGCATAGTTGAAGAAGATGAAACGAAAACCTCCATTTCATTTAAGGAATGGAGGCCTTCATTTTTATATTGCAGTGTGGCGAGTGCAATAATCGCTGCTGAAGATTATACTGAATGAATAAGTAGATAAAGTATTAATGCATTACGCTTTTAACTAAACATTTTAAAGGATGTAGCTTATGGAATGGAAAACGGACAGAAAATCCAAGAAGCCTTTATATAAACAAATAGCCGCTTACATCGAGAGTGGCATAGCTGATGGAACGTTCCTATTGGATAAGCCGTTACCGTCTGAACGCTTCCTGGCAAGTGAACTGGGAGTTAACAGAAGCACAGTTGTTGCGGCTTATGATGAATTGGAAGCAAATGGGCTGGTTGAACGAAAAAAAGGAAGCGGAACGATGATCAGCAAAGATATTTGGGGAATTACCCGAAAACGTATCCCTAGCTGGAATAGATATATCGAAGCGGGTTCTTTTTTGCCCAATATGCCAGTAACCCAAAAAATACGTAAAGAAACGGAAGGGCATAACCTTATTAACTTAGCTAGCGGGGAGCTTTCAGAAGACTTATTTCCAGTCCAATCCTTACGTGAGATCATTTCCAATCGATCCTTCATTGGTAGCTTAGGTTATGATCACCCTCAAGGCAATGCGGTTTTAAGGGGAACGATAGCCAATCATGTTAAACAGTATAGGAGAATTGACTCGGATCCATCTTCTATACTCATTACTTCTGGTGCACAGCAAGCCCTGCATCTGGTGGTCCAATGCTTGTTAAAGCCAGGGGATGCCGTTGTATTGGAAGATCCATCATATGGTTACAACCTTCCCATCTTTCAATCCGCGGGGCTAAGAACCTTTCCTTTGCCGGTTGATAAAGATGGCATCAACCCAGAGGATTTACTGGAACTCCATAAAAAACATCGGATCAGGATGATTTTTTTGAACCCTATATTTCAAAACCCTACAGGAACTGTCCTTCATATCAACCGCCGTAAAAGGATTCTTGAGCTTTCATCCGAATATGGAATACCGGTCATAGAAGACGATCCTTATAGTTTAATGTCCTTTGCCGGAGAAGAAATTTCCACTCTTAAATCGATGGACAACAACGGAAATGTTTTATACATAAGCTCTTTGTCAAAAATTGTTGCTTCCGGTTTAAGAATTGGGTGGATCATTGGACCGAAATCAGTCATAGATAGACTATCGGATGCTAAGCAGCAGGTTGACTTCGGTCATGGCTCATTCACTCAATGGATAGCGAATGATTTTTTGGATTCAGAATATTTTCCTGCCCATCTTGCCGGCTTAAGGAGGCAACTGGAAAAAAGAAGGGATGCAATGGTTTCGAGTCTTCAACAATTCCTGCAAAAGGAAGTAGATTATCATTCGCCAAATGGCGGAATTCATTTGTGGTGTAAGCTGAAAGTGCCATTGAACGAAATAAAGTTACTGGAGGAATCCATCAAAAGAGGAGTCATATATGTTCCGGGTTCAACGCTAGGTACAAATAAGGAATACGTACGCTTTACTTTTGGAAGGGAAAATGAGGATTCCATTCACGAAGGCATCAAAAGGTTTGCAGAGGCGGTAAAAAGTTTATAATCATATGCGATATTCATGAGAGAGAGTCATGATGATTTCCACTGTAGACAAACTTGATGAAAAATCAGTTTGCATGCAGTTTTTTTTATTAAAAAATTTCCGTTGATTTCAGAAATCCGCTCCCTTTCCGCCGACTGTCTGCCAAGCCTCCTCGACGCAAGCGTCTGTGGGGTCTCGGCTAGCCAGTWATTCGGCAGGAGTGTCGCAAATTTCTTCCATCCAATAAGTGTTACAGGAAAAAAACATGAAGGGTAAATCCTGAGATATTCCGAAATCTCCTTTTGTAAACAAACTCGAAGAAAATCAGTTTCATACGTTCTTATCTAAATAAATATCCAGYTGATTTCAGAAATCCGCTCCCTTTCCGCCGACTGTCTGCCAAGCCTCCTCGACGCAARCGYCTKTGGGGTCTCGRYMAGCCAGTAATTCGGCAGGAGTGTCGCAAATTTCTTCCATCCATTAAGGAKTACAAGAGAAAAAACATGAAGGATAAGCTAGCCTTAAAGAGTGTTTGGAATAAGACGAGCCAACAGTTTCTTCTTTTAAAACACAAAGTTGATTGGAACGGAAGGTACGAGACTCCTGCGGGAAAAGCGTGGCATGGGAGACCCCGCAGGCGCGCCGAGGAGGCTCCCGCCCGCCCGCGGAAAGCGAGTGCCTGGAGTGGAAATCAACGTTCCCATTTTACAAACCCACAAAAAAGCTGTCGGCAAACAATTATTATCTAGTTTGTGAACAAAAGGGTTCTATCTAAATAAAACAAAGTTGATTGGAACGGAAGGTACGAGACTCCTGCGGGAAAAGCGCGTCGAAGGGAGACCCCGCAGGCGAGCGCCGAGGGCGGACCGCCCGCGGAAAGCGAGTGCCTGGAGTGGAAATCAACAAGTGGATGGTGGAAATTTTACTGAATTGGATGGTCCTAAAAATGGTTGTTCTTTTATTATAGAGGGGAAGGGTTTTACTAATATATTTACTCAGTAAACACAAAGAGCGATCTACATGTAATTTTGCGATCTCTTCATGTAGTTACACTGCGAAATGCGATGAGAATCGGAATGATTTTAAATGGTTCAAGGAAATAGAAAATAATATTGGGAGGCGTTGATTCATGACGGTAAGTGTAATAGCAGTGGTGGTCATTTGTTTAGTTGCCCTGGTCGGCACCCTTTCATTAACGGGGAAAAGTGATAGTAATTATTCTGCAGCAACGAGAGGGAATTTGTTGAACCTTAGTTATATTTATATCGGTCTCGCCCTAATATTAACTGTGGGCATCATCTACTTCGTAATAAAATCGCCCTAAGATACCGTGAATGATTATATAATAGCCTATCAAAATGAATGGGAATGTGAATTTGTTCACAAATGTGACGGAAATATGAACGAAAAGAATCTGATCGATACCTGGAAACAATACCTTTGTAAGCTGAGTGAACAATCCTTTCGACATAATTATGGATGAAAAAAATATAGATGAATCATTAAATAATAGAGTAGCGGAGATGATCAAATATGACATGGCCTGTATTGATTTTGACAATTATCTTAAGTTTGCTTAAATTATTAGTTACGTGTCTTCCAACCGATGCCGTGAATTGGATTATGAGTAAATTTAAAATACATTCTGAAATTAGTGACGCGGATGCAATCGTGACCTTTGATGGAAAGCGTTTGGAAGGTGAAGATAAAGTTCAAGTGCTTCATTATTTTAACGAAGCTAAGTTTTTGAAAAAAAATCATATATTTCCCGGGAACGAGAAATTGTTTTTATATCCAGATAACAGCGGGACTCCCATTATAATGGATGTAAAAAGAGGAAAAAACGATGTTAGATTATATGTGTACATTTACAACGACCATGTGGACGTAGTCAAACAGTACAAGAATAAAGTAGTGGCGTATAGTCTTCTTTCCGAGAGCCTCCAAGAACGTTCCATGCCAGTAATAAGGAATTTAGTTTAAAAGGAATAAAAGTGAACTGCACCCCAATTGGAGATGCAGTTTTTTTATGAAGAATAACGACAAGGACTATTGCACAAGGTTCAGCTAAGCAAGCAAATTGATAACTTTCAGATGCCGAAAGTCAGTCGGTCTCAGTTAATACCTTTAAAGTCTTTTCCCTGATGCTTATCCGGTTTTTATAATCTTTAGCTACCAACTCTGTATATAATAAATCAAAAAGCAAAAGGAGCGGAAGCAATGGAGAGATGTTTTGTCCCATATGCATGCTGTTTTTGCTTGTGACCAATAGTGTTAGGTCGCCAAGCTGGGAGAGTGCGGAATTCTTATCTCCAGTAAAGACCAAGATGCATGCGCCTTGCTTCTTTGCGATTTTAACTGCAGAAATCACTTCTTTCGTCGTTCCGGAAATGGAAATGCCGATGACAACACTATTCTCGTTACTTAAAGCTGCATCCATCATGGACTGATGGGGGTCTGTAATGGCTTCGACAGTTAAGCCGATACGAAAGAACTTGGACTTGAACTCCTGGGCCGCTATACCAGAACTCCCTATTCCATATACATGAATCTTATTTGCCTTTGTAAGGAAAGAGACAGCTTTTTGGATATTGTCATATGTCGTTATATGAAAGGTATTATCAATGATACCTAAGTGATCTTGATACAGTTTAGCGAAATAATCCACCTGCTTGATGTTCTTCATGTTTTTCGGCGTATTTCGGAGATCGACGAACCTTTTTAACTCATGCCTGAACTCATTAAACCCAGAAAAGGCTAATTTCTGGCAGAAACGCGTAATGGTTGCAGGTGAAATATGAAGCTTTTTAGCTATTTGACTGATCGTTAACTGACTTACTTCTTCAGGGCGCTGCAGAATATAATGGGCCAATTCTTCCTCTGTTTTGGTGAACTTGTCCATGCTGCATTCTATGCCATATATGAGGTTTTCTGCTAGGTATTCCATTTGATCACCCATTTCGGATTTCTTATCTGTATTTATAGTTTAATGTATCCAGCAGGGACGTCAATAACCGGAGGAACGGAAACAGGAATATGAAAAAGAAAAGACCCAAACTGTTGTTGTTAGTCTGGGTCTTTTCATTACCATGTGCCATTTTCTATTCTTGGATGGCGTCCACGAATCTTTTGGTGATTTGCTGCGGCCTGGTAATGGCACCGCCCACCACTACTGCATGGACGTTCATTTCCAATACAGAGCGGGCGATTTCTGGTGTGATGACATTTCCTTCCGCGATCACTTTCGCTTTTTTCACTGCTTTTACTATTTGTTTGAGTACAGCATAGTCATCCTGATATATTTTCTCGCCGAGAGTTTCGTTCGTATAGCCGTATAAAGTGGGCGCCACAATATCGAATCCTAAATCGTCAGCGTATTTGGCTTCCTCAATGGTGGATACATCCGCCATTAGCAGGACATCCGGATATTTTGCTCTTATTTCACCATAAAACTGCTTTAACGTTTTACCGTCCGGCCTTACCCGGGCTGTAGCATCCGTCGCAATGATTTCCGCTTTGGTTTCCATCAATGCATCGATTTCGGTCATGGTGGGAGTGATATAGACATCGTTTTGTCCATACACCTGTTTAATGATCCCTATGACTGGAAGGTCCACATTTTTCTTGATTTCCATTATGTCAGCTACAGAGTTTGCGCGAATGCACTTCGCACCGCCT
>NZ_JBFUIQ010000073.1:0-20820 GCF_056401795.1 Peribacillus sp. P4_D6 | reverse complement strand
ATGTTAGTTTGGTGTCTAACATTTACGGGGCAGATCAGAGTAGTCTACAGTTTTTTCTTAATAAACGTTCCAGCTGATTTCAGAAATCCGCTCCCTTTCCGCCGACTGTCTGCCAAGCCTCCTCGACGCAAGCGTCTGTGGGGTCTCGGCTAGCCAGTTTTTCGGCAGGAGTGTCGCACATTTCTTCCATCCTTTAAGGGTTACAGTATAAAAACATGAAGAATAATCTAGTCTTCAACATGTTTCAAGATGAGCCGACTGTGTTTTTTTCTAAAGGCTGTTTTCGTAAATTGTTGTTTTTGAATTTGTTGTTTTGAATAGAAAGAACATTCGTTCTATAATGGTATATAATGGAATTTAAGGAAGTGTTTTGTTTGAGACCTAATCTATCAAAAGATATTAGCATTGAAAGTTTCAAAGATTTCTATTGGTTGAAAGAGGAATTGCAAACGTTTTGCAGGGAAAACGGGATAAGTTCTACTGTTCAAAGATAGAAATTTCCGATAGGATTGAAACATTTCTTCGGACAGGAAAGATAAAAAATCCTATTAGAAAAACAAAAATCAACAGGACGGTTGAGCCTCAAGTACATTTAAACCTTGATACAGTCATTACAGAAAACATCGTTGTAGTCAAGATGTGAGAGCCTTTTTCAAGACTTTTATCCCTAAATTCCGTTTTTCAACATATATTCAAAACTACTTTAAAAGTAACGTAGGGAAAACGTATCGTGATGCTGTAGATGCTTGGTATGAAGGAGAAGAACGAAAGAAAGACCCCACATTCAAGAAAAAGATTGCACCTCAATTTGAATACAATCAATTCACTAGTGACTTCTTTGCTTATCCGAAAAATCAAGGTAAAAGTCGTGCAGAAGCAATTGAAGCCTGGAATAAGATCAAGAAACTTCCTGGAAGCAACAAATATGGACCTAATAATGAAATATAAGGACACCTTAACATTTATACTGTAAAGTGATTTTAAATTTTAGAAGTTCCAATTAATTGGAACGGAAGGTACGAGACTCCTGCGGGGAAACGTGGCCAAGGGAGACCCCGCAGGCGTGAAGCGTCGAGGGCGGACCGCCCGCGGAAAGCGAGTGCTTGGAGTGGAAATCAACGTTCGAGTCTTACAAACAAAAAAACATAAGAAACATGGAGTTCTATCTATTAAAACTAAGTTGATTGGAACGGAAGGTACGAGACTCCTGTGGGAAAAGCGWGGCCAAGGKAGACCCCACAGGCGCGAAGCGTCGAGGGCGGACCGCCCGCGGAAAGCGAGTGCCTGGAGTGGAAATCCATTAAACATACCCTCTTTCAGAAATCCGCTCCCTTTCCGCCGACTGCCTGCCAAGTATTGATAACTGAGGTGAAAAGGCCTGTCGTTCCTTCATTAATAGAAATGGAATTTCTCCCAAAAAATTAGACGGCTTCCGTTCGCCCGTTTGCGAATGAAAGCCGTCTAATCATGAATTATTTTATTAATCTCTTAACCTTACGCTTTGATTTCAATAGAGGGGCTTATTGTAAAGTCAGCCTCTGTTTTACTTTTCACTTCATCAAGTGTTACGCCATTTTGCAATTCAATCAATTCCATGCCAGCGTCTGTAAATTGAAAAACGGCCAGTTCGGTAATCAGGCAATGGACGACTTTTTCTCCCGTCAATGGCAATGTACAGCTTTTTTTCACTTTGGATTCCCCATGCTTGTTCACATGGTCCATGATGACAACAATTCGTTTTGCGCCTTGTACGAGGTCCATCGCTCCTCCCATTCCTTTTACCATCTTCCCTGGAATCATCCAGTTTGCCAAGTCCCCATTCTCGGAAACTTCCATCCCGCCTAAAATGGCTAGATCGATGTGGCCGCCGCGAATCATCGCAAATGATTCAGCGCTATCAAAAAATGATGCCCCCGCTTTTGCCGTTACCGTTTCTTTTCCTGCATTGATCAAATCCGGATCAACTTCATCCTTTTGGGGATAAGGCCCGATTCCGAGTAAGCCATTTTCCGATTGAAGCATGACATTAAAGTCATTTGGAATCATGTTGGCAATCAAGGTCGGCATTCCAATCCCTAAATTCACACACATCCCATCTTTGATTTCTTTAACGGCCCGTTCTAAAATTAGTTGTCTAGTCATTCGATACTCCTCCTTTTTATGCGTTAGCAGTTGTAAGTCTTTCAATTCGTTTTTCATAGTCATTTCCTACAAGCACCTTTTGTACATAAACCCCTGAAGTATGAATTTCATCTGGATCGAGCTCCCCTGTGCCCACAAGTTCCTCCACTTCGACAAGCGTGACTTTCCCTGCGGTGGCAACGACAGGATTAAAATTCCTTGCCGTTTTCCGATATACAAGATTACCGAAATGATCTGCTTTCCAAGCTTTTACAAAGGCAAAATCTCCTACTATTCCTTTTTCCATAATGTATGTGCGACCATCAAACTCTTTATGTTCTTTACCTTTTGCGACTTCCGTCCCTACCCCTGTAGCTGTATAAAAGGCAGGAATCCCCGCTCCGCCCGCTCTTAAACGCTCGGCCAGCGTTCCTTGGGGAACTAGTTCGACCTCCAGCTCGCCACTTAAAAATTGCTGTTCAAATAACTTATTTTCCCCAACATAAGAAGCGATCATTTTTTTGATTTGTTTATTTTCCAGCAATAGACCCAGACCCCAGTCATCGACCCCGCAATTGTTGCTGACAATCGTCAAATCCTTTACACCTTTGTTACGCAAAGCAATGATAAGTTTCTCTGGTATTCCGCTTAATCCGAACCCGCCTACGATAATGGTTGCTCCATCCTCGATTTGTTGAATAGCGCTATCAAAAGATGTTAATAATTTACTCATTTTCCATCATCTCCATTCTTAATACTATTCTATTAAATAAACAGTGATGTTGCAAAAGCTATGATGAACACGGTCACTGTTTTCAAAATCGTAATCGCAAAAATATCCTTGTAAGATTGACGATGTGTCAGTCCAGTAATGGCAAGCAAGGTAATGACGGCACCATTATGCGGCAGCGTATCCATTCCGCCAGATGCCATGGATGCTATTCGATGAAGCATTTCCGGGGTGATTCCGACACTTTGGGCCACCTGCAAATAGTGACTTCCCATCACTTCTAGCGCAATCGAAAGTCCACCTGATGCGGACCCGGTAATCCCTGCCAGCACATTGACGGCAATAGCTTCGGATACGAGCGGATTACCGCTTGCATTGAACACCCAGTTTTGAATGACCGAGAATCCAGGAAGTGTTTTCACCACATTCCCAAAGCCAACTTCAGATGCAGTATTGAATATGGCAAGCAATGATCCCATTGCCGCAGCTGTTAATCCACTAGCCAATTTGACCTTGATGCGTCCAACATTCAGAAGCATCGCTGCAATGATGCCGATTGCCAAGGCAACAATCAAAGACCAGGATGAAGTGACTGTGCTTACATCGGCAATGTTGAAAGTTTCCTTCAACATCGAAGCATCATACCAATGCTTAACCGAAATGGCACTGCGGCTGAAAGCAAAATTAAACGCTACGACAAGGATGAGCGGTACGATGGACAGCCAAAAGTTAGGCAGGTTTTGCTGTTCTGCACTTTCTGGCTCATTGATATGTCCTTCCCCGTAGCCTTCACCATTTGCCACCGCTTGTTTACGGCGACGCTCTAACCAGATCATTCCTCCAGTGAATACCATGATCGCGCCAATAATCCCCATGATTGGAGCTGCATAAGTATCTGTTCCGAAATAATTCGTTGGAATGATATTTTGAATCTGAGGTGTTCCAGGAAGGGCATCCATCGTATATGTGAAGGCACCCAATGCTATCGTACCCGGCAATAATCTTTTTGGAATGTCTGCTTCCTTAAAAATTGCCGCTGCAAATGGATAAACGGCGAATGCCACTACAAACAATGAAACCCCGCCATATGTCAGCGCCGAGCACGCCAGCACTACAGCAAGAATAGCCTGCTTGGAGCCTAGTGATTTTACGATGGTCTTGGCAATGGATGCAGCTGCACCGCTCATCTCCATGACTTTTCCAAATACGGCCCCTAATAAAAATATCGGAAAAAACGCTTTTATATAGTTAGCCGCAAACGTCATATATGTCTCTGTATAACTCGGCAGCAAATGTCCGCCGGATAAAATGACCGCCAATAAAGTAACAATCGGCGCTATGATAATGACCGGATAGCCCCGGTAGGCTAAAAAAATTAAAAGTCCCAGTGCCACCACAATGGCTAAAATTTGAATCACCAATTCAATTCCCCCTTTTCTCCCCTTGCCCCAAAATAATTCGGAAGCCGTTAAATAGGACTAGCAATCTCCTAAAATCCATATTTTTAATTTTTCCGCTTTTACCATTCAAGCCTGCCTTCCCCAAGTCAAGCTGAATGATCCCCCTAAATATCCCCTAAACATTGAGAACGCTTTCAATAATCCCTTTTCATTTTACGTGGAAACACAATATAAAATGACAGATGGGCCATTCACTAAAGTAATTATGCAATTATTGTGCCAACTTAAATACAAGGAAAAATCTCATCTTTTAAAGCTTTTTCAAACATTTCCTTCCCTAAAATCACTTAAAACTGTAAAGGTTTCAGTACACACAAAGATAAACTCCAAAAAAGTGTAAGACTTTTCTTACAACTTTTAAATTCCCTTTCGTTTTATGTACGGATTTCCTAACACACGCAAATATTTGCTAGTAAAAGCTTGGGGAGGGGGATTCAGGCATTCGCTTACATTTGGCGGAAAGGGAGCGGACTTCTGAAAGCATCTTGCACGTTTTAAAAATAAAAAAACTGCAGGCAAACTCGATTTATTTCGAATTTTCCTGCAGTCTGAACCCTTTGGCAAAAGGGTCCTTTCTTCAATCATAAACCATATTTATTCATTTTTTCATACAGTGTTGTTCGGCTCACTCCGAGTCTCTTTGCCGTTTCTGATTTATTGCCAGAAGTCATTTCCAAACAGGAAACGATCGCCGCCCGTTCGGTTTCATCCATTACTTCAGCCAAGGTGCGGATCGAGACGGCTTCTTTATGACCCGTTATTTCTTTAGGGAGATGCTTGGAACGTATCATTTCCCCTTCTTCAACTATATTCATTGCGCGTTCAATGATATTCTCCAACTCACGAATATTCCCCGGCCATTTATAAAGACGAAGCAGGCGCAATGCTTGATCGCTCATCCCTCTTACGCGTTTCTTCATGAGATTCTGGTACTTTTCAACAAGATGATTTACCAGTATTTCAATGTCCTCCGGTCGCTCCCTTAAGGAAGGAACATGGATTTGCAGGACCTTCAATCGGTAATACATATCAAGCCGGAACTCCCCTTTCGAGACCATTTCCTCCAGATTACGGTTCGTTGCAGCGATTACCCGTACATCAATCGGAATACTTCCCGTCGAACCGACCCTCTCAATCTCTTTCTCTTGTAAAACACGGAGCAGCTTCACCTGCATATGCAGTGGCAGCTCACCGATTTCATCCAGAAAAATCGTACCGCCTTCAGCCGCTTCGAACTTACCCGCTTTTCCGCCTTTTTTTGCACCAGTGAAAGAACCCTCTTCATAGCCAAATAGCTCTGACTCCAGCAGTTCCGCCGGGATGGCGGCACAGTTCACTTTGACAAACACACCCATGGCCCGTCTGCTGTCATTATGAATGGAATGGGCAAACAGCTCCTTACCTGTTCCGCTTTCACCCAAAATCAATACATTCGAGTCGCTTTTAGCGGCAATTTTGGCCTGACCTTTCACTTCCATGAAAGCGGGGCTTCTTCCAATCAAATGATCAAACGTATATGAGGCCTTATTTCTCTCGCGAAAATCGCCTTTGTACTTTTTCAGCTCTACTTCAAGAGAATTTATCCGCTTGGAAAGAGCGGTGAATTGCCCGACATTCTTAAAAAGAATCTTCCCGACCGCCCCTATTAACTTGCCTTGTTTCCTTATCGGGGAACGGGTCGCAATTATATAATTATCTTTAATTTTTTGTAATTCAGCAACCTCTTGCTTGCCAGTTTTGGCGACCACATGCATACGGGTGTTTTCAATGACCTCCGTTACATGTTTCCCTATGGAGCTTTCCTGATCGACCCCCAGAAAATCCGCATAAGCATGGCTCAGCATTTGGACATACCCTTCCGTATCGACCATCACCAAGCCGTCATAGGCAAACTCGATAATATCCTTAAACAGAATTTCTTCATGATTATCGATATTAAGAAAATCACTTTTATTATTTGTAAATAATAGGAGGTAAATCTGATACTCCTCATCCCCCATTTGAATGATGGCCTTTCTGACAATCCCATTATTCTCATTCAAACGGATCGGAGTATTTACAGCTGGTACAAGGTTTTTTTCTAAAATCAAATGTATTTGCCGATCAAATTGATTCTCAGCAAAAGCCTTGGATAATACGCGATTGCATAGAACGATTTCTTTTTCGTTTTTCGTTACCAAAACACCAAAAGGCAATTCTTCCAATATCGCTTTCACTAATTCCAATTGAATCGTTTCATTATCGCTGGCCATTCCTCTTCTCCTTAACCCGTCCGAAGTTTCCTCCATTATATCATAGGAAAATGAGGCCAAGTCATTACCGTTCCACAATCAGCGCAGTTCCCTGTCCGCCGCCGATACATAAGGTGGCAAGGCCTGTTTTTGCATCCCGGCGCTTCATTTCATACAATAAAGTCACTAAGATGCGGGCACCGGAAGCGCCTACCGGATGACCCAGGGCAATCGCCCCGCCATTCACATTCACTTTCTCCGGCCTCAGTTCAAGGTCCTTAAGCACGGCGAGTGACTGTGCCGCAAAGGCTTCATTCACTTCCAACAATTCAATATCATCTATTGTCAATCCCGCTTTTGCCAAAGCTTTCCTTGTCGCAGGAACCGGACCATATCCCATGATTTTCGGATCAAGCGCAGCGTTTGCATATGACTTGATTGTCGCTAATGCTTCCAGTCCCAGCTCGTCCGCTTTTTCTTTAGACATCAGGACTAACATCGCACCCCCATCATTGATTCCCGAGGCATTACCTGCCGTAACCGTTCCATTTTCCTTAAATGCAGGACGCAGCTTCGTTAGCTGGTCTATCGTCAGCCCATGACGCGGGTGTTCATCTTGTTCCACCAAAATCGTCTTTCCTCTGCGTTTATATTCAACAGGTGCGATTTCCTCTGCAAATAGTCCTTCAAGCTGCGCCTTTTCAGCCTTCATTTGGCTTTCTAAAGCAAATTCATCCTGCTTTTCACGGCTGATCCCCCACTGCTCGGCGATATTCTCCGCTGTCACGCCCATATGATATTGATTAAAAACATCCGTTAAGGCGTCATAAGTCATTGAATCGATCGCTTCAGCATTGCCCATTTTCTGTCCAAAACGATAATTTGGAAGTAAATACGGAGCATTGCTCATGCTTTCAATCCCCCCGGCAAGAATCACCTCCGCATCACCAAGGGCAATGAATTGCGCTCCCATTATGACCGTACGGAGGCCAGATYCGCAAAGTTTATTAATCGCCATGGCCGGCGTTGTTTCCGGAATACCTGCATGAATCGCAACCTGACGTGCCACATTTTGCCCTAATCCAGCAGATAGAATATTCCCAACCAATACCTCATCGATCATGTCAGCCGAAATATTTGCCCGCTTAATCGCTTCCTTAGCTGCCACAACTCCCAAGTCAACCGCCGAAACATTGGTCAGACTGCCTCCAAACGCACCAACCGGTGTTCTTGCTGCCCCTACAATCACCACTTCTCTCATAATACTTCCTCCTTCTCCATTTTTAATTTTCCCAGTTTAATAAAATTACGGTCCCTCTCATTGATTTTTTGAGAAACGGTAGATTCTTCATACGTAAAAATGCCTTCTCCCGACTTCGTCCCAAGCTTTCCCTCAGCCACCAAATCACGAATCAAAGCAGGCGCTTCCTTACTCTGGTCCAATACCGGTGAAACATTATCGAAAACACGCTGCCATGTATCAAGTCCGCCAAAATCGGCAATCTCGATCGGCCCGGTAAATGCCCAGCGAAAACCTGGTCCAGCCGTTATCGCCGTATCGATATCCTCGGCATCGGCAACGCCCTCTTTTAATAGATAAAAGGCTTCACGCATCAAGGCAGTCTGGAGACGATTGGCAATGAACCCTGCTATTTCTTTTTTCAAGAGAATCGGAGACTTGCCGATTTTACGCATTAAATCCATGGTTGTCTTGACGATTTCCGGCTTCGTTTCGTCATGCTGAACAATTTCAACCAATGGAACCAAATGGCCAGGATTAAAGAAATGCGTGATGACCATTCGCTCCGCAAACGAGGCCTTCTCCATCAATTGGGAAATCGGAAAGGTCGATGTATTTGAAGCAACAATGGCATCCGGTTTGATTATTTCCTCCAGTTGCTGATATAGATTTAATTTCAGCTCGATGACTTCCGGAATCGCCTCAATGATAAAATCAGCATCCCTTACTGCCCCTTCCAAGTCCACGCTGTATGTAATATTCGCTAATGCACCTTGCTTTTCCCGACCAGTCAAAGCCCCTTCCTCGATGAGCAATGATAGATTCTCAGAAATTCGATTTTGGGCATGGTTTAGCAGCTCTTCCTTTATATCGTTAATGGTGACGAAATACCCGCTAACTGCAAAAGACTGAGCGATCCCACTACCCATTACACCTGAACCGATAATGGCTATTTTTTTAATCATCCAGCTTCCCCTTTCCGTTTCA
Organism: Peribacillus sp. P4_D6; assembly: GCF_056401795.1. Classification (NCBI taxonomy): domain Bacteria; kingdom Bacillati; phylum Bacillota; class Bacilli; order Caryophanales; family Bacillaceae; genus Peribacillus; species Peribacillus sp. P4_D6. Next base: position 12,051 of record NZ_JBFUIQ010000073.1, on the reverse strand, counting down.
ATTACCTTTATTTACTCACCTTTTTATATATGCAATATCCATGCCAATGATAAGGGGAAATAAAATTCTTTTTTTATCTTGAAAATCATGATAGACTCTTACTCATTAACCTAAACCATATTTTTATACCCTTCCCTTTATATACTTACTCTACGGAATACTTCCCTGTTCACGACATAAAATGACAGACTTGGACCATTACATTTTTTATTGGAGGAATGTAATATGGTTAAAGATAAAGTGGCGATCATTACCGGATCTGCTAGAGGAATCGGCTTTGAGATCGGAAAGATATTTGCTAAAAATGGAGCAAAGGTCGTTTTGTCCGACCTTGATCAAAACACAGTTGAAAAAGCTGCTCTGGACCTAAGGAACAACGGCTTGGAGGTTATCGGCTTAAAAGCTGACGTAACAAGTGAAGAGGATATTATCCAACTAATCAAACAAGCTAAAGACAAATATGGACGAATCGATATTTTCATCAATAACGCCGGCCTTCAGCATGTTGCACCAATTGAAGAATTTCCAACTGAAAAATTCGAACTGATGATCAAAATCATGCTGACCGCGCCATTCATTTCAATTAAGAACGTTTTGCCAATCATGAAAGAACAAAGCTTCGGCAGAATCATCAACATCTCTTCCATTAACGGCCTGATTGGATTCGCCAACAAAGCCGCATACAATAGTGCCAAACACGGTGTAATCGGCTTGACGAAAGTCGCCGCCCTGGAAAGCGCCTCTTTTGGCATAACCGTCAATGCCCTTTGCCCAGGATACGTAGACACGCCTCTCGTCCGCGGTCAATTGGAGGACCTGGCAAAAACAAGACAGGTACCGTTAGAAAGCGTTTTGGAAGAGGTCATCTATCCACTTGTCCCACAAAACCGCTTACTCGATGTAAGTGAAATTGCCGACTACGCCATTTTCCTTGCAAGCGACAAAGCTCGGGGCATCACAGGCCAGGCAGTCGTATTAGATGGCGGATATACCGCTCAATAAAATGCATGTTAAAAACCCCGAATAAACGGCACCAAAAAGTGCTATGTATTCGGGGTTTTCTGTATGGAAACGTGGGAAAATTTGGTGACGAAAAGATATCCCCCATGTTAAAGTAATATAGGGATACCTCCCATTTTACAACTATTAAAAGGAGGCCGCGTCATGATTATTAAGTGGGTTAGACTGCGATAATGAAAAGCGCAGGCCAATCATCATGCTCCGGAAAGTATATATTGATCTGCGCCATCGTAACGGCTATTGGATAATATTTAATACGGAGGTAAAAAACATGAGTGAACAGATACTGAAAATCAATAAAGTCGATATATGTACTGAAAGTTTTGGAAACCCTAAGGACCCTGCCGTGCTTTTGATCATGGGAGCGATGTCTTCATTAGATTGGTGGGATGATGATTTCTGTCTCCGCCTAGCCGATTCGGGGAGATTTGTGATTCGCTACGACCATCGGGATCTGGGACGGTCTACCGTTTATGAACCCGGTACCTCCAACTATACAATAACGGATTTGGCTGATGATGCCGCGGGTGTCCTGGACGCTTATTCCATAGAACGTGCTTCTATCGTTGGGATGTCCCTTGGCGGTATGATCGGACAGATTCTTGCCTTAAGATATCCGGAACGTGTAAATACGCTTACGCTAATTGCATCAAGCGTGTTCGGGACTGTAATGGAAAAACTGCCTCCAATGGACCAGAGCATATTGGATCATCATGCAAAAAGCGCTTCCATTGATTGGTCAAATCGGGAGACGGTCATCGCTTATCTTGCGGATGGATGGAAAACTTTAGCCGGTTCCAAACCCTATGAGCAGGAAAGAATGCATAAACTGGCAAAAAGAGAAGCAGACCGTGCCAAGCAGCTACCGAGCAGATTCAATCATGCCATGCTTGCTGGAGGAGATGAATATTTCGATCGAATGGGTGAGATTTCCGTACCTGTCCTCATCATTCACGGCACAGAAGATCCAGCCCTGTCATACGAGCACGGACTTGCTCTTGCGAAAGCCATCCCTCAAGCTGAATTAGTGACTCTTGATGGATCAGGGCATGAAATTCATAGTGACGACTGGGATATGATTATCGAATCAGTCATAAAGCTTACTTCGCGATAATTAAAATAAGTTTGCATAAAGGAAGCCGACCAATAAAGGTCGGCTTTTCTTTAATACATTTGTTAGCAGAAACCGCCATATCCTTGAACGGGATAACAGCAATCGTTACCTCTATCTCCGCCGAAACAAGCAGCTCCAACGATGATTAAAAGGATAAACAAAACGACTATAAAAGCGAAACCGCCACCAAATCCACCGATATCGTTACCACAACTTGATTCATGACCACAATTTGACAATAGAAACATCTCCTTATTTGTTTTAGGAGGAAAAAATTAAATGGGTTAATTCAACTTATGTTCTAAATAGGATAATGACACAAAAATCACCAAAAACTTTTTTGAATCCATTTCATGTGTATCCAAGGAGGGGGCGAACAGCTTAGTTCAAGAGATCATGTCCCACACACGAATTAATGAAGTAACTCTTTTTTTAATTTCACTTCGTATAGTCGCATTGCACTTAAATCCCCCCGATATTCAAATATTTCTTTTACAATTAAATCACGGAGTCGATATTCTATCCATTCATCACCGGTGTATTGCTGCATATGACCAATGACTTCACCAATCAAACGGGCCGCCTTCATATAATCATGCGTACCCAGTTCTTTATGTAATTTCTTTGCACAATGAATGATAAAATCATCACCTTGTTCGATATTTGAAAGCCTAAGCTCGCCACCCTCCCATGTTCTCAAATGATTGTCAATCAGCAGTAAATTCTGACCTTCGTCACTAAGAGCTTCACGTTTTGCAAAATTCATGGGACTAAGCTCAAATTGTTCAAATAAATGAAGCAGTTTTTCGGGAGTCAATTCTCCTGATGAACGAGGAAACTGTTCTCCTTCTAACATGGGATATGAGTAGAACTCGTGAAATACTTTAAACGTATTAAGTTCGAACACTTCATTAACTTTATTTTTCAATAAATAAAGGACAAAACGCAGACCGGTTTGCTCAGCAGCGTTCTCACATGTCCAAATAATCACCTTTTGATAGGGTGGTATCGCTTTTATTTTCTCGATTGCTTTTAACATACCCTGTTTATATTCTTCAAGATTATTGAAATCATCACGATAGTTTTTCTTAAACCATCTAAAACGATTTTCTATCCCTTCTTTTGTTTGAAGTGATTTCATTGGACCCACCGATAAAATCTCGGGTAACACAATGATTTCTTCTGTTTTTGCATAAGTAGTTTTGCGAAATGCGAATTTTAAGCTACCTGCTGGCGAATCACCAAATACAATATGTACCGTTTGCGGACGTTCTATTTTCTCTTCATTTCTAGAAACTTGAAACAATGATTGTTTCATTGATTGGAGAATGCGAATCATTTCATCTCCTTCACATTGTTCAGAACGTATAAATATTAAATTTAGAAGAGCCTTTACCTCACGTTCATCAAGTTTTGAAATAGCTCGTTTTAACTGATCAATATTCTCCATTATTTGTCCCCTTTTCACACCTTTTTTGATTGTACTGTAAATATATCAAACTCAGGATGGCTAATGATTGTTTGCGACATCCAATTCCCACTAACTTCAGCTTATTGTACAAAGAAGGTAAAAAGGTCCGAGTTATTTATGATAAAAGGAAATTCTTATATTCTTGTTTTTTCCATGGCAGTTCTGTTGACAATCATACTTGTTTCAACTACACCGGAAAACCAATTATATCTTCGAAAATCGGAATATATCTGCGAAACTCCAGTTATATGTGCGAAAATCGGAATATATCTGCAATAATAATAATTAAAATTCCACTCCAGATAACAAGAAACGATTATGGAAAATTCATTGAGATAAATTCAACAACTAAGTTATATTCGACTTCTTATGGACCTAACCAGAAAACAAAAAAATGAAAAGAATAAAAAGAAATTACTCTCTTTTATCCTTTTCAAGCAGCTCAATTGCTCTATCAAGTTTTTGTTCTATGTTATTGGGTTTGTTTAGCCTTGCAAGAAGAGAACGAACAAAAAAGTAAACTGCAAAAATCATACCAAGCAACAAAATAAACATAATAAGTTGATATACTAAATCACCTATATTGATACCCAAAGAACCCCACTCCTTTCTTTTTTTCTTATATCTAATAAACAGGACATATAGTCGACAAAAAACTATTACTATAGTTTTTTAGAAATCACTTTTATTTCTTTATATATTTGTGTAAGTACTATTAGGATATGTATAGGGATACCGACTGCAAGTCCCACCAATGGCGAATAAGGCCCAGCGAAGGTAAAGAGCGATACAAGTGTAATAGTTATATATATTGATATAATTAACGCCGCCATAAAAATTTCTCCTTTTTTGGATAATTATAGCATACGTGCACAGTCCGAAAATACCTCGGCTGTCTTGCTTCCCTGGCACTTAGTATTCAAAAGAAATAACAATATATAAAAGTAATAATTCCCCTTCTATAAACCTCATAGATTTAAAAACGAAATTTCAGACGCCTTAAAAAGAGCCTAGGACTTCTTTGTTCACTTTTTGTAAAAAGCGAGCAAAGAAGTCCTTTTTGGGTTTATCTATATTTTCGCTGACATCACTTAGCTTTTTGCTTCCCTTTATATTCGTCCATTTCTTTACTCGCGTTCCATACTTCCTCTAATGCCAAATTATATATAAGTGTAAGCCCGATAAATATTTACGTCTTGTCCGCAAATATAAGCAACCTGTCCAAGCAATTACCTTATTTTATTAATACTATATTTTGTAACTACAACGAAAATGCTTTTGGCAGTGCTTTAGTACGGTTCGATACTACACTCCATTTCATTTTCGAAAATAAAAATAGTTACAAGAAAGGATTGAGATTTTATGGGTAATTTCAGTAAAAATAATCCAATGCACAGCAACTGGGGTTCTGCATGTTCCGACAGCGACTGGGGTTTTGGGAGTGATTCAAGATTCGGTCATGATTCAAGATTTGATCATGATTCAAAATTCAAAAAATCATGTAAGGTTTGTAAGTCTCACGACGCTTCTGCTTGCGATTGCAATTTTAAAGCTCCGGCTCGCCAACTCGCTGCACCATTAAACAGCGACTGTGTCCTAGTTAATTCAGTTGTAGGCTCAAAAGCGGTACAAAAGGTTGCAGAAACAACACTTCCTTTTACCGCGTTTACTCCTGTTATACCAGCTGGATCCACAATTAGATCAGTATCTGTTGTACCGAATCTAGCCGGTATTACCCGTAACACGACAATTATTAGGGACAAAGTTGTTAACATCGGGCTTATTCCTGTAACTGTTACGGTAACGTTTACGGCACCAGGAACAACCGCTCCTGTTTTAACAGCCACACTTGCAACTAGTTTACCATTCCAAGAGCATACAGATTTTCCAGGTGCCTGCCCTGAGGATATGGTAGTAGAACCCCCATTAACAATAGAAGGAATCTTTGCTCAACCAGGCGTTCCAGTCATCGGCCCTACAGGACTTGTTACTGCCAATGCTATTTTAGTCAAGATTGTACTACGCACTACAATTACAGTGACTCGACAAGTTATTGTAGATAAACACGGTGGTATTTGCGACGTAAATGAACGTCGTTGTGAAACTACAACTACTCCAACAACTAATACTCTTCCTGCTCCGTAAATGACGGTGTTGATTAGTTTTTAATCTTGACTAGCAAAGCCCTCTCTAAATAGAGGAGGCTTTGCCTTTATTCATATTTTAAAAGATAGAAAGGAGTGACATTTCCATGTATTATCACGAGGATTGTTGTAAGCAGAAACACTACGATAATGAGCATCACGATCATTGTTGGAAGAAAAAATGCTGTGATAATGAGCATCATGATCATTGTTGGAAGCAGGAGAAATGCTGCGACAATGAGCATCACGATCATTGTTGGAAGCAGGAAAAATGCTGCGACAATGAGCATCACGATCATTGTTGGAAGCAGGAGAAATGCTGCGACAATGAGCATCACGATCATTGTTGGAAGCAGGAAAAATGCTGCAATAATGAGAAGCACGATTGCTGTAAGAAGAAAAAATGCTGTGATGATGAGCATTGCGATTGTAAGAAGAAAAAACGCTGCGATAATGAGCATTGCGATTGTAAGAAGAAAAAACGCTGCGATGATGAGCATTGCGATTGTAAGAAGAAAAAACGCTGCGATAATGAGCATTGCGATTGTAAGAAGAAAAAACGCTGCGATRATGAGCATCATGATTGTAAGAAGAAAAAACGCTGCGATAATGAGCATCATGATTGTAAGAAGAAAAAACGCTGCGATAATGAGCATTACGATCATTGTTGTAAGCAGAATAAATGCCATGTTGACTTTGGGTGTCATATGTCATGGGATTGGTAGTTTGTTAAATGAAAAGTACTTTGATACCTTAATTATCAAAGTACTTTTTTTGTTTCCAAAAGATGAGTCATGTCAACCTCACATGTTTTGAGTACTCATTCTGTTGCCCTTTATCACATTTCCGAAACAAATACATACCCATCGTCAGTCTCATTTTGCGCCACCTTGGAAAATATGATTTATGATTCGCTTGCTGCTAAACTATCCTGTCCGTTCATCTTCAAGAGAATCGACTATATCCTTTTAAAAGATTTATTTTTTGAAAAAAAGTAATAATTTTACACATTAACTCTGGAACATTTGTTCTGTTTATGTTATTCTTATAAAAACAAAAGAAAAGATCTAATCGCAGCAAACGATTTGATCCGTAATTATAATTAACGGTCGGTTGTATCCGCGGGCCTAACACGGTTGTACCGCTGAGCCGAGCCATTCGCTAATCTTTAGGGTGCCGGTTATAAAGACAGCTCCGAACTTCAGCTAAGCACCCATTAGTTCTATAAAACATTTATAACACTTGTCCATCTTCATCATCAGGGAATCATTTCATTATTCATCAACTCCTTCATTCTTAATCAGTGAATTAGTTCCTCCTGGTACTAGGGGAACATAAAAAGGCTGCCGCAGCAACCCATGATAGCAGAGTATAGTCTTAAACAAGGTTATTACCTATTCTCGGCAATCTTTTTCAGTGCCTTTGCACGAGAAACGATAAATGCCCTCATATACTTCTCTAAAAACAACTTATCAGCTAATACTCCAATTGGACCGAACGGTGACTTATATTGAAATGTATCCATCATTATAGTTCCGCCTGGTTCTTCTTTAAACTGATGTGTGTGTACGAAGGAATGGAAGGCACCCTTCACCATAATATCTACAAACTTATTTGGTTTTTCCATTAGTGTCACTTTGGCTTCCAGCCTTTGTTTAATACCAAAGTGTATGGCTTCCCAAGTAACAGCATCTCCCTCCTCTAATAGCCCTTCTGTCACACCATCAACAGCCATTTCCTTTGTGTTCGCTGTCGTTTTGGTATGGATATCCACACTCCTCGCTAGGTCAAAACATAATTCAACTGGAGCTTTAATAAATTGCTGATACTCAATAACAGGCATTTTCCAATCTCCTTATATTAGCACTTTCTATCCACCATTATAGCTCGTTAAAGCAAATTATACCTAGCTCTTATTCCCTTATCCTTCCCTGTTTGCTCCATAAGAAAAAGCTGCCATAAGACAGCTCTTCCGATAAATTCCTCGCCTGGTAAACTTACTTTTTCATAACAGGGATCCATATTTCACTTCTAAATGTTGGTGAGGTTATGTCTTTATTTTCGTTCCAAAGGATTTCCGGCCCTTCTCTTTGTTCATAGTTAGAGGATGGAAACCATTCGGAATAAATGCGTCCCCAAACATTTTGCAGTGTTTCAGGAAAGGGGCCGACTGCTTCGAATACCGCCCACGTAGACGCATCAACATTCAGCTGTATTAAGTTATCTGGACATTCCCTCGTTGTAGCTGCGCCGATATAATGATCAAGCTCCCCTTTTTCCTCCAACCGGCCTTCGGAAAAGTTCGCGGATGCACTAAGCAGCCCTAATGGTTCGACATTCGATAGGTTTTTAAGTTCATTTATCGTTTTCTCGTCTAAACTTTTCCACATAGATGCAATCTCTGGATTGACCCCGTTAAAAATGATTGGAACCCTTTTTTTAATTCCAATTATGTGAAATGCCTCTTTTTCTTCAATTCGATAGTTCATTTCACTGCCTCCTTTAATGGATAATTGGAAGGACATCGGTGGATAGGCTTTAAGTGAATGGCCATTACTTCTCGCTTCTGATGGCGTGATACCATGCAAATGCTGAAACGCCCTTGCAAACGAATCTGGTGAACTGTACCCGTACTTTATCGCAATATCAATGACCTTTATGTTGCTATTTTTAAGCTCAAACGCTGCAAGTGTAAGTCGTCTTCGGCGGATATACTCGGATAGTGAAATACCGGCAAGGAAGGAAAACATCCTTTTAAAATGATATTCCGAGCAATAAGCGAGCCTTGCAACTTCTTTAAAGTCAATTTCGTTCGTAAGATTTTCTTCAATGAATTTAATGGCACCATTCATATTTTTGAGCGAATCCATTCAATGACCTCCCTTATATCAACAGAATAGCAGGAGTTGAAATGAAACATCCGACATTCTGTGCACGATTATGCAGGGTCTAATCCCTTTGTGTTAAAAGTACTTATTGTTGAAATGGGGTTTTACCGACTTTTTGCATAAATAGCTCTGGTTTATCAATCTGATTAAAACCAAATTTTTCATATAATGAATGTGCATCATTCGTTGCTAACATAAACCTGCGAACCTTTTTTAGTTCGGAATGGTCGGTGATAACGTCCATTAACCATTTTGATAATCCTAATTTACGATAGTCAGGTAATATAAACACATCGCAAAGATACGCATGGGTTGCTAAATCGGTTATTACCCTTGCAAATCCAACTTGATCACAATCTTCATTTCCTATTTCACCCTTATAAACCCCAAAACATAAGGTCGTATTTTCAATTGACTTTATTACTGTTTCCTTAGTTATCCCCTTTGACCAGTAAGCTTCATGATTCAAAAAATCATGTATTACATCTACATCTAAATACTTTTTATTAGTAGAAATCGAAAATCCTTCATTATTCATTTTACATCCCCCTATACTTTTTTAATTTTCTGTAATTATATCCACTGATTTTATCTTGAACTATCGTGCGTTATCGAAATATTTAAAAACTGCCATACAAATAACTCACCCACCAGTTCGTTAAGTAAGGGATTCTTGGAAGAATTTTAATTACAACTCGTATATCTAAGTAAATCGGAACAAATATTAAACATGTTGCAAATTCAAAGGAGGTGGCTAAAATGAACGCACAACGAGCAGAAGAAATTGCTTCTTCACCAAATATGGTTACTGTAACCTATAATGAGGAAAGTATCTACATTGAGCATGTGGATGAACAAAATGGAACAGCTACAATCCATCCCCTTGATGATCCAAATAAAAAACAAAGTGTTTCTGTAACCAGCCTGCAAGAACAGTAATTTCCTCGATTCATTAATAAACCTCCACTTCCGGGTGGTGGTTTATTGTTCGATTAAGTGCAAGCACCACCTCTTGTATAGCATGTATCCATCCAGAAGCGTAACAAAAAAAGCCAACATCAATTGTTGACTTGTTTCCCTATACAGTTGACAGCCTGCACTTTCAAAAACGATTTTTGATGGGCTAAGTAAATTTTTAATAGGATTACTTATATTTTTCATTTTCTATTATAATCACTTTTTCCCCATTCGCTGCTTTTCCTATTTGTTTCGTGTTTTCAACCAAGCGAAAAATATTATCACAGCATTGTTTGGTGCCTATAATTAATAATGGCACACCTATGAAATCAATTTTTAATGCCCTTGATAAATATCCCCCTATAGACATGGCAATAGGGACAGTTGGGGATGTATTGGAGAATACAATTTTTTCGTTAAAGTGAAATTTCTCTTCCAGTAGTAAAGTCAATTCTTTTAATGCCGGAACAACGAGTTTCTCTCTTTTATGTCCCATTGTATAAACGGAATTGCCATCTTCATCGATCCCGCGAAAAATCAGCTTTCCAAATTCTTTTTTCGTTAATTTATTAAAATATTTTACATTTAATATTTCTTCAGAAGTTAGTTTTCTTTCCGATTGAGGTAATTGTTTTAAATGATAGGCGGCAGCCAAAGACGTGGTATGTGTACCCCCATAATCATTATAGATATACATCATGAAATCATCCCTAATAGTTTTTTTAATACTATTATGGTCATATACTCCATTTCCAATTCAGGTACCTTTGTGCTGTCCAATTAGTATAGTCCTGTCCTCGGATCATCAATAAAAACAAAAGAGTGCACCTATCATTCATGGATGATAAGGGCACACTTTTATTTTTTTAAACTGGGGTATGTATAGGAACAAGTTTTAAAATCCTCCCAACCCTAGAGATGGGACAGAAAATTTAATTAGCTTATCATCGATTGTTTCTTGTTTAATCGGGGCAGGCAATACTGTGTTCCTAACATCAGCGACCGTTTTAAGGTCAAAGGAGTCGATTGCTTCCCCTTCTTGGTTCATGATTGAAAGCACTCCATCATTACTCGTTTTTAGACTAGGTTGATCACTGATTAAATGAGTATAGTATATGTCTTCGTTCAGCGTGTAGGAATTAGAGTAATCCGCTGAATAAAGTTTGCTTTTTTTATCAATTTTTCCTGATTTAAAGTTTTCAAAGCCATAGTTGAATAAAAGCCTGGTATCAGAGTAGGCAACTTTGTCTGAAGGAGCTTTTAGAGTGACAGCAATCAATTCCTGTTCTCCTCTAGTGGCAGTAGAAATCAGGGTGTAGCCGGATTGACTTACGAAACCGGTTTTCCCGCCGGTTATTCCCTTATAGGGGAGTTCGCCTTTTAACATTTTATGATGGGTAATCAGAGTTGTGTCCCATGTTTCCACTTCCCATGGTAACTCCTTCTTCCCAAAATACTCACGGAATGTTTCATTTTTCATTGCATATTGGGTAATTTTCGCAAGGTCACTGGCCGTAGTTACATGGTCTTTGTCAAACAATCCATGGGGGTTCGTAAAATGAGTATCGGTAACGTTTACTTCTTTTCTTAAAAACTCATTCAAATCTTCCATGAACAATTTTTCACTGCCAGACATATGCTCGGCAATTGCGATGGCTGCATCATTTCCGGAGTTGATCAGCATGCCTGCAATTAATTTGGAAAGCTCTATTTCCTCCCCAGGTTCAATAAATACGGAAGACCCGTCTGCCTTCGCCGCTTTTTTGCTAACAGTCACCAGTTCGTTCTTATCCCCGTGTTCTATAGCATATATCGCCGTGGCCACTTTCGTTAGACTGGCTGGATACATACGTTTATCCATGTTTTTTCCGTATAATACTTTTCCACTTTTCGCGTCAATAATGATCCCGGCTTCACTATTGAGAGGTAAGTCAGATTCTGCACTTACCTTCGTAGAGGCGAAAGGGATTAAAGCCAAAATGAAGATGATGAAAAACTTTTTCATATGCCGCTCCTTTGATGATAGTTAAATCTTATATAGTTATAATAAAATAAATCTGAATGTTTAAAGTTGTTTTATTGAAAGTGAAATACAAAAGTAATTACCCCTTAATAATTTTGGAAACATTTCGGGTAATCACCTTCATTTTCTTTCCTGAAATAACTTTAAAAGGGTTGTAACCCTTTTAGTGGAGCCTCCATTTAATCCCCATTAAACGGATTTTTTAGCAGCTCACTAAATACCTGGAAATTTCTTTTCATGAAAAAACCCTTCAAACGGAAGGGCTCTGGCTGTAGAGAAACTCTAAGAAAAGCGAGTTTGACTGCAGTTTTTTCTTTTAAAAATTTCAGTTGATTTCAGAAATCCGCTCCCTTTCCGCCGACTGTCTGCCAAGCCTCCTCGACGCAAGCGTCTGTGGGGTCTCGGCTAGCCAGTTATTCGGCAGGAGTGTCGCA
>NZ_JBFUIQ010000072.1:0-20866 GCF_056401795.1 Peribacillus sp. P4_D6 | reverse complement strand
TGCAAGGAGTATGGTTCATTGCTGCTTATATGATCATCACGAACATCATCGGTTTTGCCTTAATGGGAATCGACAAAAGGAAAGCGCGTAATGGGGAGTACCGGATCAGCGAAAAGACACTTTGGTTTTGGGCTGTCATAGGAGGAGGGACTGGGTCCTTTTTGGGGATGAAGCAATTCCGCCATAAGACGAAGCATGCCGCTTTTAAGTGGGGTCTGCCTATATTGATGATTCTGCAGATAGGCTTATTGATTAAGGTATTCATTCAATTGTAATAAGTAGCCCGTATAGTGTATATGCTTGTAGAAGCAGCAAAGAGTAGCTGGAGGGAGAGCATGAATGATAAACTGACACTTGTGATGAGCTACGTTCAATCTGGAAGCGTGTTTGCACCGTTGATTTTTATCACTTTTCATTTATTAAGGCAATTTTTATTCATTCCCGTCATTGTGGTTTGCATGTCTGGAGGAGTATTATTCGGGGCAGCTTTTGGAACCATCTATTCGGTAATCGGTTTGACGCTTTCCAGCATGGCCTTTTATTTCGTGATAGGCAAATTTCCGAAAACAAAGGATAGGCTGCTGCGGCTTAAGAATAAGCTGTTTGGTAACCGAAAACTGAACAGCCGGCAAATTGCAGTACTCAGGCTAATACCATTCATACACTTTTATTTACTGTCGCTTTGTTTATTGGAATCCAATAAAGGGCTGAAAAATTATTTTTACCTATCCTTCATGACCAATCTTCCTGTAGCATTCGTATACACGGTTTTTGGCCACTATATTGCAGATTTCAGTCCCACGCTGATCGTCATCATTTTATTATCCTTAACCTTATTGATCTATTTATTGAGAGAGAAGCAGACGGTCGTCCCCTGGAAGGAATTTTTTCGTTCAGATGATTAATATAGAGCCTTGAGTCCGTTTTCCTCAAGGCTCTTCATTATGCGTGATTTTTTCAATTTTGTAAGAACTCCTTGACCGGGCTCTTCCAATCAATAACGGCATCCGGGTATTGTTTTTTTATGGCTGCCTCGATTTTCAAGAAATCATTTCGCTTCAAGCCTTTCAGGCCTGCCACTTTTTTAGGCCAAATGAAGATGGAGATGACCTCGAAGGAGCGTTCCGTCGTCCCTAAATACTTTTCCCCTTCAAACATCACCCCGTTGTACGTCAATAAAAAATTCTTTCGTATATTGGCTGTATCGTCGAGCAGAAAGAATTTTTTCTGTTCATGTGCCAGCTCTAATTTTCTTTTCGGATTAAATAGATATTTAATGACTGTATAGATTAAGAAAATGATGAGAGCCAAAAGAATGAACCGCATGATCAATACCATGGAGATACCTCCTTAAACAGAGTGATTCCCTTTCATTTACGTATGGGTTTTTAATAAGTTTCATTTATTTGATATAATTTAGGGGAAGACGAAGGAAAGAAGTGATGAAAATGAACATAAGTAAATTAATGGAAATGCAGGCGGCTTTGGATCAGCATATACAATCCAAGCATGATTTGGGTGCGGAAGACTTGGTGGAACGGAAGATACTCGCTCTTTTAGTGGAGCTTGGAGAGCTTGCCAATGAAACAAGATGTTTTAAATTCTGGAGTCTTAAAGGACCCTCTGATAAAGAAACGATTTTGGCTGAATATGTGGATGGCATTCATTTCATTTTGTCACTCGGGATCGAACGGGGTTTTGTACCGGAAGTTCCATCTGCCCTAAAGATGCATCAGGAGGATTTGAYGGTTCAATTTACTGCCATTTACGGCTACATCAGTGAATTTCGCACACAGTTGACAGAGTCATCTTACCAAAAGGTTTTTACTGCGTATTTACATTTAGGGGAGTTGCTCGGATTTTCGGCAGCCGATGTGGAAAAAGCATATGTAAGCAAAAATGAAGTCAATTACGAAAGGCAAAAGCAAGGCTACTGATTGTTTATGAAATCGTTTGTCTGTATAATTATTCTTGTAATGTAAGTTATAAGGAGGTAAGGGAATGGCTCAATTGGATGAAACGTTAAAGATGCTTGCTGACTTAACGGATGCTAAAGGCATTGCAGGAAATGAAAGTGAAGTAAGAAAAGTGATGACCGAATACATAACACCATTTGCGGATGAAATATCGACAGATGGGCTGGGAAGTTTGATCGCCAAGAAAACGGGAGATGAAAACGGACCGAAAATCGTCGTTACCGGGCATATGGACGAAGTCGGTTTCATGATCACCCAAATTGATGATAAGGGATTTTTGCGTTTTCAGCCGGTAGGGGGCTGGTGGTCACAGGTAATGCTGGCCCAGCGCGTGACGATCGTTACGGGTAAAGGTGATATAACGGGCATTATCGGTTCCAAGCCGCCACATATCCTGTCAGCGGAAGCGCGGAAGAAGCCGATTGATATTAAGGATATGTTCATTGATATTGGTGCATCCAGCAAAGAAGAGGTTAAGGAATGGGGCGTCAAGCCGGGGGATATGGTTGTGCCATATTTTGAATTCACGGTTATGAATAATGAAAAGATGCTGCTCGCCAAAGCCTGGGACAATCGAATTGGCTGTGCAATCGCCATTGATGTGCTTAAACAGCTGAAAGACAGCGACCATCCTAACGTAGTTTATGGAATTGGCGCAGTGCAAGAAGAGGTCGGCCTGCGTGGCTCCAAAACATCCACATTCAAAATTCAGCCGGATATCGGTTTTGCCGTCGATGTCGGCATTGCTGGCGATACACCGGGGGTTTCCGAAAAAGAAGCGATGAGCAAGATGGGGGAAGGCCCGCAAATCGTCATCTATGATTCATCGATGGTGGCACATAAGGGATTACGCGATTTCGTCACCGACACGGCTGATGAAATGAATATTCCTTATCAATATGAATCGATTCCTGGCGGCGGGACGGATGCCGGCTCCATCCATTTAACGGCAAATGGTGTTCCCGCCCTGGCGATCACAATTGCCACACGGTACATTCATTCACACGCAGCAATGCTTCACAGGGATGATTATGAGAATGCAGTCAAGCTCATTGTCGAAGTGATTAAACGCCTCGATCGCGAAGCGGTTGATCGGATCATTTACGATTAATATAGTAAGTTAAAAATGGAGAGGCCTAATATAGGTCCTCTCCATTTTCTTTTTCTTATTTCTACTTGTCTTCGACAATTATATAGACGGCTTTGATGGGTCCATGGACGCCGACGACAAGGTCCATTTCAATATCAGCCGAATTGCTCGGCCCTGTTATGAAATGGATGCAGGAAGGAACGACTTCGCCCCGGGTAACTTTTGAACGGATGGCCGCAGCAGCCTGGGTCATTCGCGGAACGATGGTGCTTTTCGGAATGATGGAAACATGGCAGGAAGGAAGGAAGCTGATGGAACGGCCGTGATCCTTGTCGCTGAACAAGACGACGGTCGCTGATTCTGCTAGTGTCATCTCACTGAATGTGATTCCGATGTTTGCACTTTCTGCTTTTTCGATATTCTCATTCCCGGCTTGGTGATCCCATATATGGACATCATTTTCCTTTAAGATGCCCTCTAACCCATACTCGGTAAATCGATCGTCCTTAGGGATGATCACGGGTCCGTTTCCAAGTTCCTCGATTACCTTTGTTAAGCAATTCACCACTTGCTTGGAGTCGGTAAGGTGAAATTGAGTATGCACCCGTTTACATTGCTCCTTCAATTCCGCGACAAGATCATTTTGTGTCGCATGTTTCAAAACTTCTTTTTGGGGGGCGTGCTTCCATTCCGGAACGGAGATGCCTTCCGTAATAGGAGCCCTTCCCAGGTTTTTGGCTATATTGTTTAAAAATGCCCCTTCATTATGGATGGTTCCATTCATGATGGTTTCCCTCCTTTTTCCCGATTTTTGAACCAGTCCCGAAAGCTCTCTTTCCCTGGAGCAGGGAACTCGCGGCTTTCTGTCCAAGTTTTGAGCGGTCCCGGGCCTTTCGAGATGATATCCCCCGTTTTAAAAGGTGACATCGCTGATGGGGCCATTTTGGAGCCGAATTTATAAAGCAAAGGCGATGCCGCACCAATCCCAAAGGCCTTCATGGCCATCTTTTCTGAAAACGGCGCCATTTTTTCCTTTTCAACGATGACTTCACGATGCTTCCTCAGTAAATCATGGAGAGGAATCTTTACCGGACAGGCATCTGTACAGGCTGCACAAAGAGTGGAGGCATACGGCAGTTCCTTGAAATCATCATATCCTCCGAGTAAGGGTGAAAGCACAGCGCCGATTGGTCCGGGGTAAATTGAACCATATGAATGACCGCCAACCTGGCGATAGACCGGGCAGACATTTATACAGGCAGCACAGCGAATGCATTGAAGAACGGATTGAAAATCAGTTCCTAAGATGGAGGAGCGTCCATTATCCACGATCACAAGGTGAAACTCCTCGGGTCCGTCTACATCACCTTCATCACGCGGACCGGTAAGTGCGGTGATGTAACTGGTCAATCTTTGGCCGACAGCGCTTCTTGTCAATAAGCTGACAAGGACTTCGAATTCATCGAATGTAGGTACAAGCCGTTCCATTCCCATCACGGTGATTTGCGTTTTTGGGAGGGCAGTGACCAAATCGGCATTTCCTTCATTCGTCACCAATCCGATCGAGCCCGTTTCCGCAATCGCAAAATTACAGCCGGTAATGCCCACATCGGCGCTTAAGAAATCTTTCCGCAGAATGCCCCGCACATGGGCGGTAAGCTCTTCCGGTTTTTCGGTTTGCGTATAGGCAAGCTTTTCTTTAAAAACATCCCTGATCTGTTCTTTATTTTTATGGAGCGCAGGTGCGACGATATGGGAAGGGGGATCATGATCATCCACTTGTAAAATGTATTCTCCAAGGTCCGTTTCAACGACATCGAGGCCAACTGCCTCAAGAGTTGCATTCAAATTGATCTCTTCCGTAACCATCGATTTGGATTTAACGACCTTTTTGGCATTCTTTTTTACAATGACATCCTTAATGTAGCCGCTTGCTTGTTCAGCGGTTTCAGCGAAGAAGACATGACCGCCCCTTTTCGAAACGTTTTCGGCAAGCTGGTGCAAATAGAAATCAAGGTTACTGAGCACATGCTGCCGAATTTCTTCCCCAAGGGAACGCCAATCCTCCCAGCTTCCCAATTCATCAACGGCAGTCAGCCGCCGTCCGTGTAATCGTTCTTGGGCACTGGATACGGCCAATCGCATAAAGTCATTATGTATTCCTTCATCCACCCGGTCTTTAAATTTGGCAGAGCTGGTTTTCATAGCCATAAGTTTTTCCCTCCTCGCTTTCTTTAAATGCTATTGAGGACTTCCGCAATGTGAAGGACCTTCACCGGTTGCCCCTTCCTTTGGATCCGTCCGCCGATATTCATCAAACATCCTGCATCCCCGCCGATTAAAAAGTCGGCACCGGTTTCTTCAATATTGCATACCTTCTCCTCGACCATTTGTCCGGAAATGTCACCCATCTTAACCGAAAAGGTCCCCCCGAACCCGCAGCAGTTTTGGGCATCCGGAAGTGGTGTCATTTCCAGCCCCCTGACATGGCTTAATAAAATGGCAGGTGCTTCCTTCACCTTAAGCAGCCGTGTCATATGGCATGAAGTATGATAAGTGGCCTTTCCCTTGAGGGTAGCCCCGACGTCGGTCACTTTTAAGACATCCACGATGAATTGGGACAATTCATATGTTTTAGCCGCTAATGATGCCGCTTTCTTTTCCCATACGGCATCACCTTTGAAAAGGACCGGATATTCCTTGAACATCGCTGCACAGGAACCGGAAGGGGTAACGACGTATTCAGCATCCGCGAACGTTTTAATCATCTTTTTCATGGCTTCCTTCGATTCCTTCGTATACCCGCTATTATATGCCGGCTGTCCGCAGCATATCTGGGACTCCGGGAAATCGATCTCACAGCCTAATCTCTCGAGTAGCTCCACTGTCGCTTTGCCGACATTGGATTGAAACAAATCCACTAAACATGTTGCAAAGAGAGTAACTTTCAATCTGAACTCCTCCTTTTTCAAAATAGGTTAACAGGTCATCTGATGACTAGAAAATGGAAAAAGGAAATGGCTAAGAGAAGATACCAATTTCCAAGATTTTTTAAATGAAGTAATCGTTTTCAAAATAATATATCAATTTAATCCTTTTTTGTATAGGGTATTTTTGAAATTTAAAGGAATGTCAATGATTCTTTTGCTGATTTTTTTGGATGACCCGGTCCAGCGATTCCTCGACGCTTTGAAGATGAAACAGCATGGCACTGCGGGCTCCGTCCTCATCCTGTGCCACGATTGCATCATATATCCTGACATGCTGCTGGTAAAGCTGCTTGAGTGTCATCTCTTCGGAATAAAGCGCAGCCCGACGGATATCACGCATCTTTTCCGTCATTAATTCTGAAACATGATTCATCAATGTAATCAGCAGCTCATTTTGTGATGCATTTGCCACGGCAACATGGAAGGAGATATCCGCTTTATCACTAAGTTCTTCATCATCCGAGACCTTTTCCATATTAAAAAGCATGTCCTTAAGTTCGATAAGGTTTTCTTCCGTTCTCTTCTTCGCTGCCACTTCCGCCGTACCGGACTCAAGGATTTTCCGGACTTCCAGTAAATGCTTGATATTGTCTTGATCCATCAAAAGGGCGGCAGACAAGGGGTGGTTCATGATGGCGGGGTCGAAGGTTTTGACGAATGTTCCTTCACCTTGTTTTATTTCAATAAGGCCCATTGAACTCAATGCACTTAATGCTTCGCGGATGGCCGGGCGCCCGACTTGGAAATTTTCCGCAAGCTGCTGAATGGAATCCAATTGTTCACCTGGTTTCAGGCTGCCTGACCGAATCATTTCATAAAGTTCATCGCTGACTTCTTCATAAATTTTTTTCGGCTTTATTTTTTTATATACCAAGTAGTAGCACCTCTATTTTCTATGAGTTTCTCTAGTTAATATTATATAACACAAATGATCTTTGACACTTCCAGAAGAGTTAAAAAATCAACAAAAAATAAAAAAAATCTTGCTTTTATATTTTCAATCATTTAATTTAAATGAGTACTCATCAAGTCATCTGATGACTTTGAATATTTGGATATGTAAGGGGTTTCAATTAGCGTTTGATTTCTGAATTTTTAAAAAAGTCAATAGTAAAAGGAGTCGAAATGAATGACATGGACACAAAACTTTACACCTATCACCGATAATTTAGTTTTATCATCTCTTGCCGCACTCATTCCAATTCTTTACTTCTTCTGGGCGCTTACCATCAAACGCATGAAAGGTTACATGGCAGGTATAACGACGTTGCTTGTAGCTCTTGCAGTGGCTGTATTGATATATGGGATGCCTGCAGGAAAAGCAGTGATGTCCGCTTCACAAGGAGGCGTATATGGGCTGCTCCCAATCGGATGGATAATCATCACTTCCGTATTTTTGTACAAGATGACTGTTAAAAGCGGGCAATTCAATATCATTCGTTCTTCTGTGCTTTCGCTTACGGAAGACCGGCGCCTCCAGGCATTATTGGTGGCATTTTCTTTCGGGGCCTTTTTAGAAGGTGCTGCGGGATTTGGAGCGCCGGTCGCCATTTCAGCCGCGCTTTTAGTCGGTCTCGGCTTTAATCCGCTATATGCAGCCGGGATTTGTTTGATCGCGAATACCGCTCCGGTAGCGTTCGGGGCGGTTGGAATACCGATCATCGCCATGGAAGGCCCTACTGGCATAGCCGCCATGGAGATTTCCAAAATGGTCGGCCGCCAATTGCCATTCCTTTCTGCTTTCATTCCGCTTTATCTCATTTTAATCATGACTGGGTGGAAAAGGTCGCTTGAGGTTTTGCCGGCAATTTTGGTTTCCGGAATTTCCTTTGCCATCACACAATACTTAAGTTCGAATTTTCTTGGGCCCGAATTACCCGACATCCTATCCGCGTTAGTGTCACTGTTTGCATTGGCGATTTTCCTTAAATTCTGGAAACCTAAGACGATCTTTCGCTTTGCATCAGAGGAAACGGCAGCTGCTGTCGAACCATTATATACAGCCGAAACGGAAACAAAATACACGAAATGGCAGATATTCCATGCTTGGTCACCATTCCTTCTGTTAACGCTTTTCATCACAATATGGGGGATGAACCCAATAAAGCCGGCACTATCCGGACATTATGAAGGCAATAATGTGCTGCTTGGCGGAATCAATGAAATCGGGAAACTATTAACCTTCCAAATCGAAGTTCCAGGTCTGCATAATGAGATAATCGGAAGTAATGGATTGCCGATTGCGGCTTTCTATAAAATAGAACTGCTCGGAGCAGCCGGGACGGCCATTTTACTGGCTGCCATCGTAACGAAGTTCATCGCACACATGTCTTCAAAAGACTTTTATGGCACCTTTGTTGAAGCGATGAAAGAGTTGGCCAAACCAATCTTGATGATTTCTACCGTGGTTGCTTTTGCTTATGTGACGAATGCTTCAGGCATGTCGACAACATTAGGGATGACCCTGGCAAAATCGGGTGATTTATTTCCGTTCTTCGCACCTGTTCTCGGCTGGCTAGGTGTGTTCATTACCGGATCGGATACATCAGCCAACCTCTTATTTGGCAGTCTGCAGAAAGTGACTGCGCTTAAAGTGGGGATGGAACCGGTTCTGGCACTGGCGGCGAACTCTTCTGGAGGGGTCACCGGAAAGATGATTTCCCCCCAATCGATAGCGATAGCTTGTGCTGCCGTAGGATTGGCGGGCAGGGAATCGGAATTATTGAGATTCACGCTTAAACATAGCTTATTTTTATTGCTGCTTGTTTGTGTGATTACCTTCTTGCAAAATGGCGTCCTTTCCTGGATGATTCCATAAGTAGAATGAGGCTCCCTTTTCATCGGGGAGCCTCGAAATATTTTCAAGTCCATTCAAAAAAGGAGGACATATCATGCAATTGGCAGCTGTTGCAGGAAAATTGGTGCATGAGGTTCGAAAACTGATTGATGAGGAGATCATCATTATTGACCATGCCGGCATGATTATCGCCAGCACCGATGGCAGCCGTATTGGATCTTTTCATGAAGGAGCCATCCACGCTTTCAACAATCGTGAGAAATTGATCATCAATAAACAGGATGAACGAAGTTGGAAAGGAGTGAAGGCAGGGATAAACCTGCCTATTTTCTTTAATCAGGAAGCCGTTTGTGTCATTGGAATTACAGGTGACCCCAAACATGTTTCCCCATATGCGGAACTATTAAAAAAGATGACGGAGATGTTCATTCAGGAAAGTTATCATATTGAACAAGCAGAATCCCAATCACGCCTGATGGAATTCTTTGTATTTGAATGGCATCAGCTGCAGACGTTCAATGAGCACTTCCTTCAGAAGGCCAAGTTGCTTGGGGTCGATGTTCATGCGGACCGGATCATCACCCTTGGTGAATTCAAGACTGATGAAATCATTGAACCTCATGTATGGAGAACGCTTCAGATATTCATAAGACAGCAGCATCCGAATGACATCGCAGTACGTTGGGGGAGGAACCGATTCGTCATTCTTGCAATGGCCGATTTCATCGGTTCAAAAAACCAGCAATATAAGAAACTAAGTAAACTGCAAAAAAAGCTGGAAGAGAGTTCGGGTTATAAAGTGTGCGCAGGAGTTAGTTCGCGTGCATCAGGGTCCGCTTTCAGGCCAGCGTTTTTTAAAGCGGAACGTTCCTTGAAAATCGCGTCTTCTTCATCAAGTATCATATTTGACGAGGACTTGAAACTTGAGGTCCTGCTTGATGAAGTTACCGCTGAAACTAGACAGGAATATTTATCCCGGACGATTCAGGAGTTGCTTCCTAATGAGGAGCTGCTTAAAACCCTTACCATGTATTTTGCATGTGATCTATCTTTAAAAGAGACGGCTAGAGCCCTGCATATCCATATCAATACCCTCCATTACAGGCTCAAGCGCATTGAGGATTTGACCCGGCTGAACCCTAGGAAGCCAGCCGATTTAGTCATGATGTATCTAGCATTAAGCGTATTGGATAAACATACAAATTAATTCTATGAAAAGCTCAAAACTTTATATGTTCATACATAGAAGGCCGAGTGTTTTTTTTCTTATACTTACATCATATAAAAAATCTAGAATTTCCTATGTTTATATGAGGAGGATGTACATGTTAACAAAGCAGGTTAAGCAGCTACTCCTTGCCATCGTCGGTCAGGAGAATTACGATGACTCGAAAGTGGAATGTCTAGTCTATTCATATGATGCAACGCCTGGATTTCAAGCGTTGCCGGATGCTGTCATCAAACCGGGCAGCACAGCTGAAGTCGCAGCCATCGTCAAAGTTTGCAACGAATACAATGTTCCGATCGTTCCGCGCGGGTCTGGGACGAATTTAAGCGGAGGCACATGCCCGACAGAGGGGGGGCTTGTCCTTTTATTCAATCGAATGAATTCATTACTTGAAATAGATGAGGAGAACTTAACGGCGACCGTACAGCCTGGGCTCATCACTTTGGACTTGATTTCAGCAGTTGAAGAGAAGGGGTTGTTTTATCCGCCGGATCCAAGTTCGATGAAAATCTCCACGATTGGCGGCAACATTAATGAGAATTCTGGTGGACTGCGAGGCTTAAAGTAT
Source organism: Peribacillus sp. P4_D6 (assembly GCF_056401795.1). Taxonomy (NCBI): domain Bacteria; kingdom Bacillati; phylum Bacillota; class Bacilli; order Caryophanales; family Bacillaceae; genus Peribacillus; species Peribacillus sp. P4_D6. The sequence goes on along the minus strand of NZ_JBFUIQ010000072.1, from coordinate 10,217 downwards.
GGAGTCACCCGTGATTATGTCATCGGGCTTGAAGTGGTCCTTCCGAATGGGGACATCATTCGAACAGGGGGCAAGCTTGCCAAAGATGTAGCCGGATATGATTTAACGAAACTTTTTGTCGGATCGGAAGGGACCTTGGGCATCGTTACGGAAGCGACCTTAAAGCTGATTCCAATGCCGGAAACGACTAAGACGATGCTTGCCTTATATCAAGATCTGGATGCTGCAGCACAGTCAGTGGCCAAGATCATTTCAAATAAGACCATTCCTGTGACATTGGAATTTCTGGATCGGCCGACGTTGATCGTGGTCGAGGACTTCGCGAAAATCGGTTTGCCTACCAATGTGGAAGCCGTCCTGCTGATTGAACAGGATGGTCCGCCTGAAGTGGTGGAACGTGATATGAAAAGGATGGCCGATATCTGTCTAGAGGAAAAGGCGGTTTCCGTGGAAATTGCCGAAACGGAATCTGACGCTGTTGCCTTGAAAACGGCAAGACGGACAGCACTTTCCGCATTGGCACGCCTCAAGCCGACGACCATTTTGGAAGATGCCACCGTTCCTCGCTCGGAAATTGCCAAAATGGTTAGAGCGATTAATGAGATCGCTGACAAGCATAACGTGGACATTTGCACGTTCGGTCATGCTGGGGATGGGAACCTCCATCCGACATGCATTACCGACGCTCGTAATCATRAGGAAATGGAGAGGGTGGAGCTCGCTTTTGCCGACATTTTTGCCGCGGCTATCGATCTTGGCGGGACGATTACCGGTGAACATGGTGTAGGAGCGATGAAGGCCCCGTATCTTGAATGGAAACTGAAGAAAGAAGGGATTGATGCCATGAGGGCGATTAAACAGGCTTTCGATCCCAATAACATCATGAATCCCGGCAAAGTATTTGCCAAGGAAACCAGGAAAAGGGTGGTGGTTTCTTCATGACGACAGTTCAGGAAAGGGAAACCATTGCCATTCAATTCGCGGAAAAAATGAATGAAGATGAATTGTTGAATTGTATGCGCTGCGGTTTTTGCTTACCCCATTGCCCGACATACATAGAATCGGGGCTGAAGGAATCCCACTCACCAAGGGGCCGGATTGCACTTATGAAAGCGGTGGCGGATGGCGTGATTGAGCCAGATAGGGATGTAGAACGGTCGTTGAGTCTTTGCCTCGGCTGCAGGGCTTGTGAACCTGTGTGCCCTTCAGGTGTGAAATACGGACACCTTCTTGAAGAAGCAAGGGATATCATCCATCAGAATAAAAAACACAGCTTCCCTGTTAAAACGATTCGCAAGGCCGTTTTTAGTGGACTATTCCCGCACCAGGAGCGAATGCAGACCATGACAAGCTTGCTTGGCTTCTATCAGAAATCAGGTCTGCAATACATGGCCCGTAAAACGGGAGTCCTCAACATGCTACCGGATAATTTGGCAGCCATGGAAAAAGTGCTGCCGAAAGTCCCGAAAAAAGCAGAAATGAAAAATAGGCCAACCGAGCTGCCTGCAATCGGAACGCCGCTCAAAAAGGTGGCTTTCTTTTCCGGCTGCTTGATGGATACGATGTTTTTGGAAACGAACAAGGCCACACTAAAGCTTCTTCAGCTGGCCGGATGTGAAATCGTGATACCGAAATCCCAGGCCTGTTGCGGTGCGCTGCATGGTCACAGTGGTGAAAAAGCAGGTGCAAAGCAACTGGCCAAGCGTAATATTGAAGCCTTTGAAACGGAGGAAGTTGATTATATCATTACGAATGCCGGCGGCTGCGGCGCTTTTCTCATAGATTATGATCATCTGCTCCAAGATGAACCGGAATGGCATGACCGTGCAATCTCATTTAAAAATAAGTTGAAAGATATCAGCCAGATCCTTGTTGATTTGCGTTTTCAGGAAAAAGTTCGCCTGAAACTGCCAGCTCAATCCGTAACTTTCCAGGATTCCTGTCACTTACGGAATGTGATGAACACCTCCTCGGCTCCGCGAATTCTCCTTCAATCAATAGAAGGAATCGATTTCAGGGAAATGAAGGATGCCGATCGCTGCTGCGGCTCAGCTGGGATATATAATATTGTTGAATCAGAGATGTCCATGAACATTCTCGACTCTAAAATGGAGCACACGAAATCGACACAGGCCGATATTGTTGTCACGGCAAACCCTGGCTGCCTGTTGCAAATGCAATTGGGGATCGAGCGGGAAAACTTGGGGGAATGCACAAAAGCGGTGCATATTGCGGACCTGCTAATAAATGCTGTGGCATTATAATAGAAGAAAAAAGATCACAAGCATTATTTGAAAAAACGAAATGGCATGATTTGGTTAAACATTACATTTTTATAAAGGGGGAAACCCTTGTAAAGCTTGGATTTCAATTAAAAATGCGTTCTGTGCTGAGAACGAATTGTAAATGATATAACAAAAATGAAATATGGATTCCTCGTTTACTTAGGAACATGGCGGGTATTGTTTATATATAGCATCCACTAAACGAAACAACAAAACCTAAGGAGGAATGTAAAATGAATAAAACAGTATATGGAGTATATGAATCAAATGCAGAAGTGATCCAAGCAATTAATGCACTTAAGGCAAAGGGTTTTGAAGGGGACGATATTACGGTCGTCGCAGATAAGGAAGAAACATTGGATTTCACGAACCATCAACGGGAAACGGATGTTCACACAATGACGAATGTTCCGAACGACGAATCGTTTATGGACAAGGTGGCACGTTTCTTCATGCCGGAAGATACGGCAGACCTTTCAACAAGATTGGCGAATGCAGGCCTTTCGAATAGCGATGCGGCTGAACATGTCTTTGATGTAGAAAATGGAAAAGTCCTGGTTCTGGTTGAAGAAGGTGAAGGCCATCTTGGAACGGCAAGAGATAAATTCACGACCGGAACAATGGACACTGCCGGTACAAGGCTTGATACTAACTCCACCAACCCACTATATAATGGCACGGAAAAAACCGATGCATTAAATAAAGAAGATGTTTATGGAGTCAACGGACAAGGCCGTGAATTGCCAGAAGATGAAAGGACACTTACACTTCGGGAAGAACAGCTGAACATTGACAAAGAAAGAGTTCAGACAGGAGAAGTCGTCATTAATAAAGAAGTCAATGAACAGCATAAAACGATCAATGTCCCTGTTGAACACGAAGAAGTGACAGTTGAGCATAGATCGGTTTCAGGACGTGAAGCGAATCGGGAAACCGGAACCATTGAAGATGGGGAAACATTACGAATCCCGGTTGTTGAAGAAAAACTGGAAGTTTCGAAAAAACCGGTTGTCACCGATGAAATTGTCATCAAGAAACATGCTGTACAAGAAACGGAACAAGTTCAGGATACTCTTAAAAAGGAAGATATCCAGCTTGATAGTACAGATGAATCGATCGTGAATGAGAAAAAGGCAACTGAACGTAGAACCGACCGCTTCTAAGAGTGAAGGAAATGGCCTGCAGTTTTAAAACTGCAGGTTTCCTTTTGGTTTTTAAAGGCTGATTAAAGGTCCGAGCTTAGGAAAGGCAAACCTTTTTGTTTAATTGGCACCCATCAGGGTATAAATACACATAAGAAGAAATATCGGAAAAAGGAGGAGGAATATGCATGGGAAAAACGTTATATGGTGTTTTTAATACGGAAAGAGAAATGATCCAGGCTATACAATCCCTCAAGGAAAAGGGGGTTCATGAAGGGGAAATAACGGTAATGGCTGATAAGAAAGAAGATTTGGATTTCGTTAATGAAAAGCATGATCCTGATGTCGAAGTCGTTACTAACTCTAACGAGGAATCCTTCATTGCTAAAATGAAACACTTTTTCCTGAACGAGGGTTCCGAAGATATAAGGAACCGTTTAGGTGAGTTAGGGCTTGCCGATAGTGAAGCAACCGCTTATATAAATGAAGTGGAGGCTGGAAAATTCCTCATTCTTTTAGATGAATCGGAAACCGTAACAGCACGTGAGAACATAACTTCCAATCGCATCGAGGATACGGACGCACCTGCAGAGAATCCGCTTAAAACAGGGGTGGTGAACAATCCGGACCCGAACCTTTTTCCGGAAACAACCGCGAATGCCTATCAAACAAGGGAAATGGAAGCACAGCCAGGAAGAAGCGAAGAGCTTCACGGAAATTCCGCCAATATCTATGAAAATGAAGAGGTGGATATGAAGCGAGCTCAAGAAAGGGAAATCTGGGGGAATTCCACAGAAAAATTCAAGAAGCAAAAACCAGGGATTCATGAAGGAACACTGGCAAGCGACCCGTTTGCAGACGATGCTGACAAAAACCTGGGCGCTCAAGGATCACTGGATCGGACGGCGGGACCGACAGCCAGCGGACAGCAAGAGGAAGGCTTACAAGATGAATACATCAAAAATCGAATCAATACCGACAATCTGTAATACCGCAACAAGAGCAGCCTGCATAAGGCTGTTTTTGTTTGTTTACTTAGATTGAAGAAATTTGCGACACTCATGCCGAAATCACTGTCTAGCTGAGACACGCAGCCGTTTGCTTTGGCTTGTGAGACAGTCGACGGAAAGGGAGTGGAACTTTTTTTAATGGCTCTTTTCGTAAAGATTGTTGTTTTTAAAACGAAACTATTTAAGGTTGATTGGAGCGGAAGTGCGAGACTCCTGCGGAAGCAGCGGGACAGGTGAGACCCCACAGGCGTTTCCCCTCCAGATGCTCACCGCCAGCCCCGCGGAAAGCGAGCATCTGGAGGGGAAATCAACCACAACTCACTACCTGGTAAATAGCAACAAAGTATGTGAAAACAGCCTTTTTAATAGGACCGCAAGCAACCTCGATTTTCTTAGAGTTTGCTATAGGCTGTTATTTTTAAAAAAACCTTTAGGCAGAGGGTTCCCTTGTTCGTCTCCATAGACTATTTGCTTGTTTATTGATAAAGCTGCAAGGTATAATGACAAAGGAATTTTATTTTAAGTAGAGTAACAAGGAGGGGGAGAAACATGGAAAAAAACGTATATGGTGTTTTTGACTCTAATCCGGAACTACTTGCTGCAATTTCAGACTTAAAAGCAAAAGGCGTATCTGGCACCCAAATGACAGTGGCAGCTGATATAAAAAATTATGTGCAGCTTGGAAATGAACATACGGATATACTGATCATCGCCAATCAGGATAAGGAGGACACTCTTTTTTTGAAAATCTTCCATTACTTCACAGATGAAGGATCTGGAGATTTACGCAGCTTTTTCACGAAATACGGCTACTCTTTTGCTGAGACAAAAGCGATGCTTGAAGAAGTGAAAGCAAAGAAATTCATCTTGCTGCTTGATGAAGAAGTCTCCATCGAAGAACTGAAGGCTGGCGAGGCGAGATTAAAAAAATAACAGCCTTTGAAGGCTGTTATTTTTTTAATCCTGATTCGAGGGCAGTGATCATTTCCTGTTTTTCCTGCTCGGATGAATTTTGCCAGATGACCTCGAATAATACTCCCAATCCAGGAAGCATTTTTTCCTCGCCATTTTGTATGGCATCGACAATCGTGTCTTCCAGCTGCTCTTGCGAATTTCCAGATACATTTTGGATGATCGCATTACGTAAGTTTAAATTCATAATTATTCCTCCTCTAACACATAATGACTGACATTAATAGCATTTCACAAACTCGCATGCAATATGTATGTGAATTGCGTTATAATAGGAAAATCAGTGTGAAGTTAAAGGAGCGTTTACCCTTGAAATATATCGAATCCGTAAAAAACCCGCAAGTTAAGCAATGGAAAAAACTTTTGACGAAAAAAGAACGAGATAAAACAGGTAAATATTTAGTCGAGGGTTATCACCTAGTTGAAGAAGCCTTAAAAGAGGAAATCGTCTTGGAAGTGATCATCAATGAAGAAACTGAAATGCCTGCCCATTTTAAGGTGGAAGGCACAGAACTCATTTATGTGAAAAATGATATTATGAAGGCGATTTGCGATACCGAAGCACCGCAGGGAATTGCTGCGGTTTGTGAACAGAAATCAACGAGCATGGCGTCCATCAATCMGGAAAAATTATTGTTGATCGATGCCGTCCAAGATCCTGGRAATATTGGAACGATGATCAGGACAGCGGATGCAGCGGGAATCGATGCGGTCATTCTTGGGGAAGGGTGTGCTGACTTGTATAATCCCAAAGTGGTCCGTTCGACGCAAGGGAGCCTCTTCCATATGCCTGTCATTAAAGGGAACCTATCCGAAATCATCGATGAGCTTAAGCAAAGCGGCACACCGGTTTATGGCACGGCATTAGAAGGGGCATCGCCATTTGAAGAAGTGGAAAAGTCTTCCCGATTTGCCCTGCTGGTCGGTAATGAAGGTCAAGGGGTATCGAAGGAATTACTGGAGAAAACGACTAAAAACCTCTATATTCCCATCTACGGAAAAAGTGAATCTTTGAATGTGGGGATCGCTGCCGGGATTTTAATGTACCATTTACGAAAATCGATTTGAAACGGCCGAAGAATTATAATATAATAAAACAGAATTTTATAATGAAAACAACGATGACAAAGAGTAGTAGCTTAAAGTTAACCATATCCAGGGAGAAAATGCCTTGACTGAAAGCATTTTTATGGCACTGCTTAAGTGAATTCACCTTTCGAGTTGGCATTGGGAAGACAGAATGTCCGAAAAATGTTCCGGTGAAGAGCCGTTATTTTTAATGAAGTGAGTGCAGAAGTTTTTTTGTTTATGCACTAATAAGGGTGGTACCGCGATACATAAACCTCGTCCCTTTAGGGATCGGGGTTTTTTTGTGTTCATTTTTACAAAAGGAAAATAAAGGAGGAAGACATGATGCAGGAACGTTTACTAGAACTGCAGGAAGAAGCGTTGCAAAAAGTTGCCGCCGCTTCCGAATTAAAAGAACTGAATGAAGTCCGTGTTGCTTATTTAGGGAAAAAAGGGCCAATCACGGAGGTATTGCGCGGCATGGGTAAATTATCTGCCGAAGAGCGCCCGAAAATCGGGGCACTAGCCAATGAAGTACGTGAAGCAATCGCAACAAAGATCGAGGAGAAACAAAAAGCGCTTGAAACCGCGGCAGTCAATGCAAAGCTAGCAACTGAAACGATTGACGTCACACTTCCAGGACGTCCGGTAAACAAGGGGAATCTTCACCCATTAACACGAATCGTGGAAGAAATCGAAGACTTATTCATCGGGATGGGTTATACGGTTGCGGAAGGTCCTGAAGTCGAGAGCGACTTCTACAACTTCGAGGCACTTAACTTGCCAAAAAGCCATCCGGCACGTGATATGCAGGACTCCTTCTACATCACGGATGAAATCCTGATGCGGACGCACACTTCACCTGTTCAAGCCAGAACGATGGAAAAACATAAAGGTCAAGGCCCTGTTAAAATCATTTGCCCAGGAAAAGTATATCGCCGGGATAACGATGATGCGACACACTCCCATCAATTCCAGCAAATTGAAGGCTTGGTCATCGATGAGAACATCAGCATGAGCGACTTGAAAGGAACGCTAGACGTATTTGCGAAAAAAGTATTCGGGCAAGACCGTGAAATCCGTCTTCGTCCAAGTTTCTTCCCATTTACTGAGCCTTCCGTCGAAGTGGATATTTCTTGTAAAATCTGCAGCGGTAAAGGCTGCAGCGTATGTAAAAAAACAGGCTGGATCGAAGTGCTTGGCGCTGGGATCGTTCATCCGAACGTCCTTGAGATGGCTGGCTTCGATTCCAAGAAATACTCTGGATTCGCATTTGGAATGGGCGTGGAACGGATTGCCATGTTGAAGTACGGTGTGGACGATATCCGTCATTTCTATACGAATGATGTTCGATTCTTAAAACAATTCAACCATCACGAAGCATAAATTTTTATTTTAAAAAGGAGGACCTACCATGTTTGTGTCATATAAATGGTTACAAGATTATGTTGACCTTTCAGGCATCAATGCGACGGAGCTTGCTGACAAAATCACGAAAAGCGGCATTGAGGTTGAAGGGGTGGAAAAGAAAAGTGAAGGGCTAAAAGGGGTCGTCATCGGGCATGTCTTAGAACGTGAACAACATCCAAATGCGGATAAATTGAATAAATGCCAAGTTGATATCGGGGCCGAAAATCCCGTTCAGATCATCTGTGGGGCACCGAATGTCGATAAAGGCCAAAAAGTCGCAGTCGCTACTGTTGGCGCAGTCCTTCCAGGTAATTTCAAAATCAAGAAAGCGAAACTTCGCGGAGAAGAATCGCACGGAATGATTTGCTCGCTTCAAGAATTGGGCTTCGAATCCAAGCTTGTTTCCAAGGATTATGCTACAGGAATCTTCGTTTTCCCTAATGATGTGGAAGTAGGGAAAGATGCATTGGAGGAACTTGGTTTAAGTGATGAAGTGCTGGAACTTGGGCTGACTCCAAACCGCTCCGACGCGCTAAGCATGCTTGGTGTTGCATACGAAGTGGGAGCCATTCTAGGCCGGGAAGTGAAATGGCCGGTAGTCGAGAAAGAAGAGGCAGCTGAAAAAGCAACTGATTATATCAGTGTCAAAGTGGAAGCGAAAGAAGATAACCCGATATACATGGCTAAAATCATCAAGGATGTTAAGATCKGACCCTCACCCCTTTGGATGCAGACTAGGTTGATGTCTGCAGGTATCCGACCTCATAATAATGTGGTGGATATCACGAACTACATTTTACTTGAATACGGCCAACCGCTACATGCCTTTGATTATGACCGCTTTGGTTCAAAGGAAATCGTCATCCGCAGAGCGAAGGATGCTGAAAAAATCGTAACATTGGATGAAGCGGAACGCACTTTGACACCTGACCATTTAGTGATCACGAATGGCAGTGAGCCTGTTGCGATTGCTGGTGTGATGGGCGGAGCGGATTCCGAAGTCAAAAATGATACGACGAACATCATTATTGAAAGTGCATATTTTGCTGGTACAGTAGTTCGCAAAGCTTCAAAGGACCATGGATTACGCAGTGAAGCTAGTGCCCGCTTTGAAAAAGGCGTCGACCCGGCACGTGTTCGTGAAGCAGGGGAACGTGCTGCACAATTGATTGCACAATATGCAGGCGGAACAGTCTTACAAGGAGCAGCAGAAGTTGACGAATTGTCAATGGAACCTGCGGTCATTAGCATTACGCTTGAAAAAATCAACACACTCCTTGGAACAAGCATGACTGTATCAGTTGTGGAATCAATCTTCAAACGTCTGCAATTCGGCGTGGAACTTGACAATGAAACATTCACGATCACTGTCCCGACGCGCCGTGGTGATATTACGATTGAAGCCGATTTAGTCGAAGAGGCTGCACGTTTATATGGATATGATAACATCCCTGTTACCCTGCCGATCGGTTCTGCTAACCCAGGACAATTGACAGACTATCAAATTAAACGGCGGAAGGCACGCCGTACACTTGAAGGCGCAGGCCTTTATCAAGCAGTGACCTATTCACTGACAAGCCAGGAAAAAGCGTCCCAATTCGCATTGGAAGCAAGAGAATCCATTCGATTGGCAATGCCAATAAGTGAAGAAAGAAGCCAGCTGCGTTTAAGCATCGTGCCTCAATTGCTGGAAGTCGTGAAATATAACAATGCCCGCCAAATTGATTCACTGGCACTGTATGAAATCGGTTCGGTATTCTTTAAGCGTGACGAACAAGAACTGCCTGAAGAAAAAGAACATGTTGCTGGAGCAATCACCGGCCTATGGGAGTCACATCTATGGCAGGGTGAAAAGAAACCAGTGGATTTCTTTGTAGCCAAAGGCGTGATCGAAGCATTATTCGACACACTTGGATTAGCTGATCAAATCAGTTACCGCCAAGCGGAAATCAACGATATGCATCCAGGACGGACAGCGGAAGTACTATTGAATGGTGAAGTAATTGGCTTTATCGGCCAAGTGCACCCAACTGTCCAAAAAGACTTGGATATTAAAGAAACATACATTTTCGAACTTTCCTTAAAAGCATTGGCCGAAGCAGAAGTCGCGCCGATAGCGTACCAAACGATTCCGCGCTATCCATCAACCACACGCGATATCGCGCTCGTTGTGGATCAAGCCACGAAAGCTGGGGACATTCAGGATATTATTGAAGAAGCCGGCGGCAAACTGCTGAAAGAAGTAAGCATCTTCGACTTATACGAAGGTGAAAGAATGGAGGAAGGCAAGAAATCCATTGCCTACTCACTGAAATACTACGACCCGGAAC